>DAOVGO010000148.1 GCA_030672345.1 Methanosarcinales archaeon
CAGCCCGATGATGTAGCGGTCAATCATCTGGGACTCTGGATCCCAGTACCTCGGTTCGAATCCGAGTCGGGCTATTCGATGGAAATTGACGAAACGAGAGAGTTAATCGAGAAATACGCGCTTCAAAATGCCGTGAAATACGGGAAAGCCCCCAAAGCCGGGGCGGTACTTGGCAAGGTACTTGGCGAGCACCCGGATCTGCGAAAAGTCGCAAAAGAGGTTGCATCTCTTGTTAACGAGGTTTTATCCGGATTAAAAGGCGATCCTGAGATATGGAAGCAGAGGCTAATGGAGATCGCACCCGAACTGATCGAGGAGATCAGCGAGCGAAAAGTGCCCAGCACAGGACTCCCTGATCTCGAAGTAGGCGAAGGAGAGAAGGTGGTGCTCCGGTTTGCACCAAACCCGAACGGACCCGCAACCATCGGAAGCGTGCGCGGCATCGTTGTGAACGCCGAGTATGCACGCAGGCACAATGGCGAGTTTGTGCTGCGGTTCGATGACACCGACCCAAAGACAAAGCCGCCGATGCTCGAGGCGTATTTGTGGTATCTCGAAGACTGCGAGTATCTCGGCGCGGTTCCTGACCGTGTGGTGTATGCAAGTGATCGCATCCCGAAATACTACGAATACGCCGAGAAACTCATCCTGCTTGGCAAGGCTTATGTTTGCTTCTGTAAGAGGGACGAATTCAAGCGATACAAGGATGCAGGGGTGGCGTGCCCCCATCGGGCTGCCGATGTTGGCACAAATCTCGAATGCTGGAAGCGTATGCTCAATAGGGAGTACGCTGAGGGTGAGGCGGTGCTGCGCATCAAGACCGATGTCGGGCACAGGGATCCTGCGCTGCGTGACTGGGCGGCGTTTCGGATCGTTGAGACCCCGCACCCCCGCCCAGAGATCGGTGACCGGTTTGGTGTGTGGCCCCTGCTCGATTTTGAATCCGCGGTCGAGGATCATCTCCTCGGGATCACGCACATCATACGCGGCAAGGACCTGATGGACAGCGAGCTTCGGCAGCGCTATGTCTATGATTATCTGGGATGGCAGTACCCGAAGACCCTGCACTGGGGCAGGATGAAGATCCATGAATTCGGAAAGTTCAGCACGAGCGCAATTTCCAGGGCGATTGCGGACGGGACGTACACCGGCTGGGACGATCCACGCGTCCCGACGCTTCGGGCACTCCGGAGACGGGGCATAACAGCTGTTGCGATACGGAAGTTCATGATCGATCTCGGCGTCGGCGAGACTGACATCAGCCTGAGCCTCGACAACCTCTATGCCATCAACCGAAAGGTCATCGATCCGGTTTCGAACCGGTATTTCTTTGTCTGGGATCCGGTTGCTGTGGAGATCAGGGACGCTGCGCCCATGGTCGCAACACCGAAACGACATCCGGATCGGGACGATCTGCGAGAGATACCAGCCGGTTCAAGAGTCTTCTTGTGCGGCGAGGATATCGAGGGTCTGAAGCCGGGCGATCGTTTGCGGCTGAAGAACCTCTACGACATCGAGATTGTGGATACGGAGTCACCGACACCGACCGTGAAACGCATCGGCACTGCCGCGCAGGAGTGGTGTACGATCGAGGAGAAGCCGCGATACCGGATCATCCACTGGGTGCCTGATATGCAGGATGGGTATCTCAGGGTCGTGGTGCGTGCGCCCGATCGGGCGTACGAGGGCGTCGGCGAAGCAAGTATCGCCTCAGAGCTGGGGAATACGGTTCAGTTCGAGCGGTTCGGATTCGTGCGTATCGATAGCGTCGATGCCGAGAACCGGTTGGTGGTCGCCTATTTCGCGCACCGATAATCAAAAAGACACAATCGGAAACGATTTGGGGGTCACTCCTCTTCGCGTTTCAGTACCCTGACATGATCGCCACGGATGGTCACTGGTATCGGAACCATCGCCTCGAACAGCTCGACTGTGATCTCTTCACGCGTCTCATCGACCCGTTTTACCCTCGCTTTCTCTCCCTTAAACGGTCCTGCTATGAGTTCCACGATATCATCGACTGATATGCCGGTAACGGTCGGTTTCGGCGTTAGAAAGTGCTCCACTTCCTCGATGTGGGAGGTGCCCTGTATCAGCGATCTGGCATGGGGCACCATCTGAACCGCCTGGTTGAGTTCGTCGTATTCGCCTGCCTCGACCAGTATGTAACCGCGCAGTTCATCGGGCGCAAGGATCGAACGCACATCAAAATGCTCTCTCCGCGCAACCTGCTCAAGTACATTCGCAACCGAACGTTCCTGATTCGCAGTGGTTTTCACCACATAAATTGTTCCTTCGCTCATAGATACACTTCCGTAAGCGTCTCATGGATCGCGCCTTTTGGCGTAAGCGTGCTCTTCTTCAGTTTGATCGCATCCACGGTCATCGTCCCGACCTCGATCGTTGATTGACGTTTTATGATGCCAACGAGTTTCATTCGTTGGTCCTTTGGGATGTTCTTCACCCGTGCAAAGGTTGCGTGTGGGGTGAACGCACGCTTCTCTCTCTTAAATCCGAGCGGCTTTAGCGCCCGTTCTACTTCTGCATGCAATATATTAAAAGCCTCTTCTGGACTTGCGCCAACATATACCACCCGGGCATAACTTGGTTTTGGGAATGCGCCGACTCCGTGAACCGTTGCAGCAAATGGCTTGCACTCGATTCCGGAAAGCGCATCTCCGATATCAGGGATGCTCTTCTCCGGAACATCGCCAAGAAACTTCAGCGTGATGTGAACCTGCTTTGGGTCCACGAGTTTTACATTTACGCCTGCAAATTCCTGCTGGATCTCCGCGATTGTGTCAACAAAAGATTCTGGCAGGTCAACGGCAATGAACGTCCTGATCATGAAAGTCACCTCAACCGGATCTGGTTGATACCGCTAATATCATACCGCTAATATCTTAAACTATCTGCCTCGGGGGACTGTCGACTCGACGCTGGTGCTCAAGTGTCAGACAGAACCACACTCTGTAGTGCCAGATTCGTGTCATGCGTTTAACTACTACAAGATTCTTTATATTTGCACAAACTTTATAAAGAGAAAGAACTAATGTATATTCTGGTGGATATTAATGAAAGAGCTATCAATACAGGTGATGGGTGATCGGGAACACGAAATATCAGAGCTGCTGCAGAGTCTCGGATTGTCAAAGATCGTGTCGAAGACGGTCGCATGTCTCGCCAGCACAACCGAAATGACGTCCAGACAGCTTGAGGCGGCGGCTGGCATCAGGCAGCCTGAAGTCAGCGCTGCCATGCGGGTGCTGCGCGCGAAGGACTGGATTACCGAACGCGAGGAGAAGAAGAAGCTGGGCAAGGGAAGACCTGTCAAGGTGTATCGGCTCAATGTCCTGCTTCATGATATCGTCAAAACGCTCGAAGAAGAGAGAATAGCATCCAACAAGGAGATGCTGGATGATCTCGAGCGCCTGCGGAAGCTCGCATGACCTCGGGACCGTAGGGTAGCTTGGTCCATCCTGCCAGGTCGGGGATCTGGCGACCGGCGTTCAAATCGCCGCGGTCCCATTTTGGGGTACGGAGGGTTAGGAATTGCAGAGAAGAGGTTGCACAGGGACCTGACGCCCCTGATCACCTGCCAGATTTCCTGAAATAAATCATTTCAGCGTCGAAATATTCAGGATCAAAGTCCTCGCCGACCCATTCCAGCAGTTCTTCGTTCTCCTCGGAATCAGGGTCTTGCAGAGCCTCCATGATATCTGCATAGCCCCATACCCCACCGCAATCCTCCGGAGGGCAGGCTCTCTTTCCTTTGATGCATACCGGATACTTGACACCCGCCCCTCTCGGAAGAATCTTCTCCAGCGGTATCCTGTGCTCCCAGTCATCGCCGAAATCGTACAGATATTCTGCCGATCGGTTTTCCATGGAGAAGTATCTGGCTATCTTCTCTCTTTGTTCCCGAAGAATCTCTCTGCCGAAGCCGAAATCTTCGTCCGGAGCCCCTATGCGCATCTTTGCCCCGGTCGCGGGGTCCACCATCTCGAATTCATGGAGATGGTAGCCTTCCCAGCCCATGACATCCTGAATCGCGACATGCATATCCTGGAACGTGTATGTTTCCGGGACCTGTATCCGCCGCCAGATCGATGGTCTGATCTGTTTCAGCGTTATCTTGAACTGATACACCTGATCGAATTTTCTTTTACCAGCCATATTATCATCCTCATCGTCCCAGTCTTCATCCGCATCGCCTCCGCGGTTCCAGCCACCAACCTCCTCGAAATACTCGCCATAGTCCTCCTCGAATGTGTCTTTCCATCCGAGTTCTCCCCCCAAGAGCGCGTTCATGATGGCTCCGGCAGGAAGCATAATATCCAGAGATTCCAGAGGCAGATACCCCTCGTCAGGTCTTTTCTTCTTTATCCTGCCGATCGCGATCTGGCAGATCTTATAATCGACGTAGTTACTCGGGAAGACGTCTCTTGCTTTCTCGATGTACGGTATCGCCTTTTTGTCCTGCTGCCGCACCATGCAGTCGAGGAGATGGAAAAGGTTCACGTTTACATATTTCCAGTCGTACTTTGTCGGATCAAAGGGTCCGTCCGGCAGTTCTGACATATACTCATCAAGCAACGTATTCAGGAACTTAACCGACTCATCGCACCTGATCTCGCCGATAGTGCTGAGTGCGTGTGAGGTTATGAGACCGATGCTCCTTCCTTCCCTGATCGGGTGTGCGATCCGGTATTCTGCCCTTTTTATCACTTCAGGGATGCAGACATCGCCAATCTCCTTGAGCGCGTCCTTTGCGCGCTCGCCCAACTCAGAATCCTCCAGCACATCGGCAAGCGGGATGATGGCACTCTCGTTACCGATCTTCCCCAGTGCATCGGCAGCAAACAAACTGCTCCGGTTGTCCTGATCGTTCAGCATCCCGATCAGCTCGAGGACCACGAGGCTGCCGATAGACGCCAACTCATCCACGATCACTTCCAGTTCCGCTTCCCTCTCCCTCGAATAACCACATCATCATACTTCTTCAGATCGCAGGTCAACTTCCCAATCTTCTTTTTGTCACTCTTTCTCGGATTTTTCGGCATTTTGACCAATCTCCTTCATCCTCTGTTCCTGGTTAGCCAGCATCCTACCACACGAATGGCGATTCTGGTCTTGTTCGATAATACAAATTGATGAAACAATAAATAGTTTATCGTCTCCGGAGACGGGTGAGCCCGTGCGCATGGATTAAAACCGTAGACGAGTGCGAAAAAAAACTGTTTCGCATCAGCCAGCACTGCAGCGATATGCATCCTCCCTCCCCACATTTCAGAAAAGATTAATATCTATGTCGTCCACTGGTACTGTGATGACGAGGTAGCCAAGCCCGGTATGGCGCTGGATTGCTAACGTTTGAACATACTCATGTGCAAACATCCAGTGGTGCATCGCACCTCGGGGGTTCAAATCCCCCTCTCGTCGTGATGTTATCCTGCACTTCTGCACTGCGGCAGGCACCCCTAATCACTGCAAATCTTTAAAAAAATATCGATCAACGGGTATCGAACAAATGGGTCAACACCAAACGCATAAATAGAGTAACATACCAGTTCACATCGAAAACTATCAGTCCAAAAAAAGAGTTGAAATACATGGAAATCGATCTAAATAAAGCACTTCGAAAAACAATCAGATCCGGTAAAGTTCTTGTCGGGTCGAATACGTGCGTCGACGCCGTAAAAAATAACAACGATCTGACGGTTGTGCTTGCTGCCAACTGTCCGCCCCGCATAAGGTCGCAGATACAGGATTCGGGCGTACCGATCATCGAATACCCTGGAATGAGCATCGATCTCGGAACTGCGTGCGGGAAACCGTTTACCATTGCCACGATGGCGATCCTCGACCCGGGCGATTCGAATATCATGGCGGTCTTCGATCAGGAAGAGGAAGAAGCGCCAGCCGGAGAAGCACCTGACGAACTTGAGGGATAGGTGTGGGTGAAATTAAACTCACCACCGAAGGTATCCGGTACATTGCACTCTTCGAGAGTCTCACAGGCGCTGTTGCACGTGACTGTGTCGATGACGGAGACCGGATACTCTGTGTGGTCCAGAATGGCGATATGGGGCTTGCGATCGGGCGCGACGGCGAACATGTCAAACGCGCCAGCAAATCCGTTGGAAAACATATCGAAGTCGTGGAGTACTCTGATGACCTTGCCACATTTATGAAGAACGTGACCCAGCCGGCAAATATGGTCGGAATCGAGTCGGTCGTGCGCGGTGGCAGGCGGATCGTGTATGTGGATGTGCCTGCGGATCAGAAAGGGCTTGCGATCGGGAAAGATGGCAGAAACATCGAGAAGATGCGGTTGCTTGCACACCGGCATCACGACGTTGATGATGTGATCATCAGATAATATCAGATAATGTTTAAGTTTGAAACCGGTCATAATGGTGAATATATGAGCAAAGGAAAATACGCTGCCCGCAAACTGCGGAAGGATCGACAGAAAGCCAGATGGAGCGATCAGAATTATAGTAGCCGCACTCTCCGCCTGAATATCAAGGCAGACCCACTTGTCGGCGCTCCGCAGGGACGCGGAATCGTCCTGCAGAAGGTCGGTATCGAGGCAAAGCAGCCGAATTCTGCGATACGCAAATGTGTCAGGATACAGCTGGTTAAAAACGGAAAGCAGGTTACTGCGTTCTGCCCGGGCGACGGTGCGATCAATTTCATCGACGAGCATGATGAGGTGACGGTCGAGCGCATCGGCGGTCGGATGCACGGCGCCAAAGGCGACCTGCCAGGTGTCAGGTTCAAGGTGACCGCGGTAAACGACGTGTCGCTGCATGAGATGGTGATCGGGCGCAGAGAGAAGCCAATCAGGTGATTTCGGATGACTGAACTGTTATTTGATAAATGGGACCTCTCAGAAGTTGGAAGCAAGGACATGGGCATCAGGAGATATGTCAACTTAAGCCCGAGAGTCGTGCTGCATACCGGTGGCAAACATGCTAACCAGCAGTTCAATAAATCAGACATCCCGATCGTTGAACGGCTGATCAACCGGATTATGCGAGAGGAGGCGAACAACGGCAAGAAGCAGATGGCTTACAGGATCGTCAGGTCTGCTTTCGATATTATCCACAACAAAACAAAGAAAAATCCGGTTCAGGTCCTTGTTGATGCCATTGGCAATGCAGGACCCAGGGAGGAGGTTGTCCGTCTCAAATACGGCGGCATCGCCGTGCCAAAGGCTGTTGATACCGCGTCCCAGCGCAGGGTGGACATCGCGCTCAGGCTGATCACAAACGGCGCACACCGGGCTGCATTCAAGAGCAGGCGACCTGTGGAGAACTGTCTTGCAGACGAGATCATGGCTGCTGCATCGTATGATGTCAGGTGCCACTCGATAAATCAGAAACAGAGCATCGAGCGGGTTGCAAAGTCTGCGCGATGATGACTGTGTGATGGTAGTGATGGCGGCGCCGTTGTAACAATCGTTACATACGGCGCGGCTAACCGCAGTATGTGGCTGTAGCAAGAGTGCGGAAGCGCCGGAATCGTAAATCTCGCCGGTCAAAAGAGTGGACCATCATGACAACGCACTATAAACTATGGATCGACGGCGAATGGACTGAAGCAGAGTCTGAAAGCAGGTTTTCGGTGATCAATCCGGCAACGGGCGAGGAAATTGCAACCGCGGCTTCTGCAGAACGCGTTGATGCGCGAAGAGCGATCGATGCAGCACGCGATGCGTTCGATAACACTGACTGGAGCTCTAATCCGTCACTTAGAACGAGGGTCCTGCAGAAAGCAGCTGTTTTGCTCAGAAAGGATGCGGACTCACTTGCGCGCCTCGAAACGCTGGACAACGGAATGCCGATCGGATGGGCAAAGCGGTTCGTTCTGGACACAGCAGACTTCTTTGAGTATTTTGCAGGTCTTACGAGACCGCTTGAGGAGAAACTTGACGAACACAGCACCGTCTTCTATGAGCCGATCGGTGTTGCGGCAGGAATTGTCCCGTGGAACCTGCCGCTCAAGATGGCGTCGTGGAAGGTCGCGCCAGCACTTGCCGCAGGAGACACGATCGTACTCAAGCCATCGAGCCAGACCCCGCTTACTGCGCTGAAGCTCGGAAAGATCTGTAACCGGGCAGGATGCCCGAAAGGAGTGATGAACGTGATCGCAGGTAAAGGGAGCGTGGTCGGAGCAGAGCTTGCAGGCAGCACAAAGGTCGATAAGGTTGCGTTCACAGGCGGGACCGAGACCGGAAAAGAGGTCATGCGCCTTGCATCAGCGAACCTCAAGAAGATCACGCTCGAATGCGGCGGAAAATCCGCAAATATCGTCCTTGAGGATGCAGACATCGCAAAAGCAGTGAAGGGATCGGTCTTTGCGATCTTCTTTAACGCAGGACAGGTCTGCACAGCAGGTTCGAGGCTGCTTCTGCCAGAGCGCATCCACGATCGGTTCATGGAGCATCTGATCGTAGAGACCGAGAAGCTGATAATCGGGGACGGACTTGCTGATCCTGACATGGGACCCGTGATCAGTGCCGGACAGATGGAAAAAGACCTCGAATACATCAGATACGGAGTCGAGGATGGTGCAAAACTTGTTTTCGGTGGAAAGCGTCTTGATATGGGAGTCGGCAGGGCTGGCGGCTTCTTTGTCGAGCCAACGCTATTTGACGGCGTGGCGCCTGAGATGCGCATCGCGCAGGAGGAGATCTTTGGACCCGTGCTATCTGTGCTCACATACAGTGACGAGGATGAGGCTATCGAGATTGCGAACGGCACGAGGTACGGGCTTGCCGGAGCGGTCTGGTCAAAGGATGTATCACATGCAAAGAGGATTGCAAGCCGCGTGAGGGCAGGAACGGTGTGGATAAACACGTATCACGGCGCTCCCAAACATGCGCCCTTTGGCGGATACCGGGAGAGTGGGATCGGCAGGGAGCTTGGGCTGCATGGGCTCCGGGAATACCTTGAAGTGAAGCATCTGATGGTCGGATGATGGCTGATGGCTGCTAAAGGATTACTCTTTTATGCCTTTGGAGTAGATATGTTATTGTAATGTGTGCAAAGATTATGATCATAGATGACGAACCGGATACCGTTGATCTGGTTGCACTTGTGCTCACAAATGAAGGGTATGGAATCATCCCTGTCTACGATGGCAGGTCGGCACTGGATAAACTGAAGGAGGAGAAGCCGGATCTGATTTTGCTGGACATTATGATGCCGGGTATCGATGGCTGGGGGGTGTATCAGGCAATTCGTGAAAATGAGGATACGAAAGACATTCCGGTGGTAATGCTCACCGCAAAGTCGCAGTCTATCGATAAGATGATCGGTCTTCACGTTGTTGGTGTTGATGGATACATCACCAAACCGTTCGGTCGCAGAGAACTGATCGAGGGTGTGAAAAAACACCTGAAAGGGTAAACGAGACTAACTGGGATAACTGAGATGGAATACCGAACCGGCTGCATTGGCAGGGTGTTTGTCGCACGGATCGATCATGGCGAGGATCTGCTTGCCGAACTCGAGGGGCTTGCAAGGCTGGAGGATATCAGACAGGCATTCTTCATCCTGATCGGCGCGGTCAGGGATCTGCGTCTCGTAACAGGACCAAAAGAGGACACAGTTCCGCCAGATCCGGTCTGGTCATCGATTACGGATGTGCAGGAGATACTCGGTCTCGGAAACATCCTCTGGACGGGTGATACGACTGCTATACACCTCCATGCGGCTCTTGGCAGGGACGAGGCTGCACGCGTGGGCTGCCTGCGAGAGCGGGTTTCTGTGTACCTCACAGTCGAGGCGTTCATCCTCGAGATGATCGATGTGACCGGCACTCCTGTGGAGCGCATCCCTGATGGTGCGCTCGGGATTGCCCGGATGTCGCTCTAATGGTCGTTTGCCAGACAAACATTAATTAGCAGCAACATTATAGTAATATAATAACCAATTAAAAGCGGAGGTGTGGAAGTATGAAGTATCTGTACCAGGATTCTGTTGAACTATCAGTGCAACGTGACTATGTCAAAGATCTGGAAAAACTGCTGGGTGTGATCGGAGATGCGTGCCCGAAGGAGAATGCAGTCATATCAGCCAAGAAAGAGCTTGAAAACATCGACCGCGCGAGAGATCAACGGACCTCCCGGTTAAAGGCGTTCGAAAGCAACCTCGGGGCACAGTTGAATACAATGATCGCAGATGACGACGCCGACATCCTGGATGCCTGCAAAGAAGCGATCACAGAGACATGCAGCTTATGTGTGCGCCAGCAGACAAAAAAACTCGATGCACAGTTCGATTCGAGGATCAAGGATCTGAGAGATCTGATCAAGCGAGATTCAGAGAATATCCGGAAGATATTTGAGACATTTCTTGAGTTCGGCGTGTATAATGCGACACGGAGACAGTCACTGATATCCAATGGTGGCAGTGCACTGTGCGGTGAATTTTCATCAGATATGGATGTGCTATCATTTGTTTATGAACTGCGGTTCAAAGAACCCGTATCTGTGAAAGAACTGGTCGGTTCATTCTCCATACCGGCATGGAGTACTTCCGGGCTATTTCACAAAGAGAACGTACTGAAGATGCTGGATATGTCAAATCACCATCTGGTCAGTGTTGAATGCACGAATAAAAACATATTCACAAAGTTCGAAGATAAAAAAGGTTCGGATGCTGTGCGTATCGAGATGGGGCGTGCTACCAAAGATTATTCGATATTGTATGGGATCAACGAACCTGTTGACATAACAAAGGACAAAACGATCTCAAAAGAGATTGATGATGCGAGTGTTATGGGACTTATGCATGCGGTCATCGATTATGTGGAAAATACCGAAAATCGCGCAACATCCACACTAAAAACGATAACATTCAATGATATGGACGTTATCGGGCATTCCATGGCTTATGATACCTTAAAAATCATACTGGCAGAGTATGGCAAGATCGCAAAGAAATGCATTGAACATGGAGTGGCAAAGACCGAACTCATCATAAAGATCGAATCGGCTGACGGGACGCGGACTGAGAAGTATATACCGATCTCAACGATCGGGGAGTGCTTTGATCGGATCGGCGAGCGTGGCGCGGGTCTGGCAGCTGCTTTTGGCTTGCCTGCACTGGAAGGGGCGGAGTGAGGGCGCTTGCGCCCTGCAGCAAGGAATTTTTGCGTTTTCTGGTTTTCTGGCAGGGAGACTAACGTTACTTCTCCTGCCAAGAGTTCGCATACACTCCTCCGCTTTTTGTGGCAGTCTCCTGCCGGAGCAAAGGCGCTGCCAGCCTGTGCGAGGTGAAAGTCTAACACACCTACTCTTCGTTAGCGAAAATACATATCCCCGGTTCCCGGCGATGCCCTGTTATCCCTATTATGCTCCGATGCCACTGTTACACAGCCCCGCCCTGGAGCGTGTGCGCTATCGCACCGCCGCTGATAAGGATTTCAGAGATAACGAACGTCCACGCAAGAAGGTATCCCGCGATACCAATGATGTTGCCGGCGGACTGCGCAACGATCGCGCCGTCCAGATCGCACAGGGGCAGGGCATCGATCCACGCCCTGCACAGGAAGACGACACCGATCATGTGCATCATCTTGCTGTTGCATGAATAGATCAGTATCAATCCGACCAGTACCAGCCCAACACTGCCCGCAGCAGCTATAAACAGCGCGTCGATCGATGTCATCTCCCCGTGCACAAACATCGAACCCGTAGTGAGTGTCATGTCCCCAAGTGACACCGTGTATCCAAGTGTGATTGCGATCGCCGAATGGAACCACTCGTGTCCGAGCGTTGCCGATGCCCATCCGAAGACGAGGCATATCGCACCGACGATCGCATCATCGATGTCGCTCCATATTTTTCCTGTTTTTTCCACACTCATAACCCCACACTCCCGCACTCTCGCACACCCTTTGCACAATCACAATGCTACACAATCATGATGATGACCAACCCCGAAGACCATCCTCATTATGATAATTGTTGTCACTCATCGCTTAAAAATATTGTGGTCACACAGCCGATGGGTTTAATTAAGTGGATTACCCACCCAACATCTGACATACAAAACGGAGATAAAATATGAACGAAAGGACAGGTATACTGTTGCTCGGACACGGAAGCACGCGCCCACATAACAAGGAACTCGTTGAAAAGGTGGCAGAGATGATCGCCGATCAGAAGAACGTCCTTGTGCGGATAGCGTTTCTGAACATGGACAAACCAGACATCAAGGAGGGTCTGGAGAGTTTCAAGGGAACTGGCGTCGACAGGATCGTCGCGCTCCCGCTCTTTCTTGCACACGGCGTTCACACGCTCGAAGACATCCCGGAAGAACTGAATCTGGGCGATGGCAGAAAAACTGTGGTCGATATCGACGGAAACAGCGTCGAGATTCTGTATGCAGAGCCGCTTGGCGCCGATCCGCGCATAGCTGAGATCGCATACGACAAGGCAGAGGAAACGCTCGCCCGCTGAAACATGCGTATTGCGGTGCTCGATCTGACGCATGGCGGCGGTCTGATCGCGCAATGTCTTGCAGAGACGGACGCAAACACGGGCATTGACACAGGAACAAACACGGTCACCGCTGTTGATGTGTACCACACGATCGACAAAAGCGTTGAAGATGGTCTTAGATCGCGCGGCATATCTATGCTGGTGGATCCCCCTGACGCGGGCGATTTCGATCTGATCGTCTCGCCTGTGCATCTGGATCCTGATTATCCCACGCTCGCTGGTGCGCGTGCGGCTGCGGCTGGAGTGCCTGTGATCACGCACCATGCCGCTGTCTGCAAGATTATGAGTCGCCACCTTCAGAGGTATGAGGTGATCGAGGTCACAGGCACGACCGCGAAGACGAGCACCGCGCGAATGCTTGCAGGGATCCTGTCATCGTGTGCCGGCAGGAGAGTTGTCTCGCATTCGAGCGCGGGTGTTGAGTACTGGGACGGCTTGGATGGTGAGAGTGGTGGGAATGGTGAGGGTAGGGATAATGGGGGTAGTCAGGATAACCGAGATGGCGGCAACCCTCGGCTGATTGCCAAGTTCAGCATCACGCCGGCAAGCATCATCGAGGTGGTGAACTCGGTCAAAGGCGAGGTCGATCCGGACGTGTTCATCTTCGAGGTCTCGCTCGGCGGCACAGGGCTTGCAGACATCGGTATCGTCACCACGTTTGCAGGCGACTATCTGATCGCAAACAACACGACAGCAGCGTCCGATGCAAAAATGCAGATGGTGCAGCGGGCAAAACCGGGATCAACGCTGATTCTGGGAAGCGATGTTGCGTCCATG
>DAOVGO010000135.1 GCA_030672345.1 Methanosarcinales archaeon
CGAATAGAACCAGCCGCGGGTCTGGTCATGCCCTTCCACAATGAAATCGGGGGGCCAGAGCGTCTCAAACGCAGCCGATGTGTGCGGATAGTCAAGCGTTGCCCACGAGGCGACCGCAGAATCGAACCAGACATCAAAGACATCCTCAACGCGCCGGCACTGCCCGCCGCACGAACATGCAAAGGTAACCTCATCGACCCACGGGCGGTGCAGATCGGATGGCTCCATGCCGCTTCTTGCTTTGAGTTCTTTGCCAGTCCCGATTACCTCATACTTCCCGCATGAGTCGCAGACCCAGATCGGAATCGGGATGCCCCAGTACCGCTGCCGTGATATACACCAGTCCCGCGCTCCCGAAACCCAATCATGGAATCTCGCAGACCCTGCCCAGTCCGGATACCAGCTCACCTTTGCGATCTCGTCAAGCATCTGCTCTTTGAGCTGTGAAATCTTCAAAAACCACTGCTCGGTCGCAAGATAGATGATCGGCGTCTTGCACCGCCAGCAATGCCCGTACCGATGCACGATCGTTTCGCTTGCAAGCAGGTATCCGCGCTCATCGAGATCATTGATGACCGTCCGGTCGGCGTCCCTGACATATATGCCTTCATAGATGCTTGCATCGATGGTGTACCGCCCGTCCGGTCCGACAGGGCAGAAAGCCGGCAGTCCATGCTCTGATCCAAGTTCAAAGTCTTCCACACCGTGTCCCGGTGCGATATGTACGCATCCTGTGTTCTCAGTGGTCACGAACTCCGCCGGAAATACCTTGTGCTCGAATTCAGCCTGTTTTGGTATGACATCGGCAAGCGGATGTTTGTACTGCGTGCCTGCCAGATCACTGCCATAACAGACATCAAGAAGCTCATAATCCTGATACCTGCCTGCTTTTAATACCTGATCGATCAGATCGGAAGCAAAGATCAATATCTCGCTTTTGCCATCCCTGTATGCCCGCACCTTCGAGTATTCAAAGTCAGGGTGCACGGCAACAGCGATATTTGCCGGAATCGTCCATGGAGTCGTTGTCCAGATGACGATGAACGTATCATCCTCCCCGATTACCGGGAATTTGACATAGATCGATGAATCGGTCTGATCGCCGTATTCGACCTCAGAATCGGCAATCGCTGTCTCGCACCTGGGACACCAGTTCACCACACGCATGCCTTTTTCGAGCAGACCCTTTTCATTGGCTTTTTTGAGCGTCCACCAGACAGATTCAAGGTATTCGTGATTCAGCGTCATGTAAGGATCGTCCCAGTCAAGCCACACGCCAAGACGCTTGAACTGGGAGGTCATCGCCACCATGTTCTGTATTGCAAATTCCTCACACGTAGATACGAACGAATCGAGCCCATACTCTTCGATATCCTTTTTTGTCTTGAAATCGAGTTTCTCTTCGACTTTCACCTCGATCGGAAGCCCGTGCATATCCCATCCGGCACGATCAATGACATGGTAGCCGCGCATGGATCTGTACCGCAGGATCGCATCCTTGATGATCTTATTCCACGCTGTGCCGAGATGGATGTGTCCTGTGGTGTATGGAGGTCCGTCCACGAAAAAGAATGGTTTTTTGTCCTTTTGCAGGTCTCGAACGCGCCTGTATGTGTCGCTTTCGTCCCAGACCTGCTGCATCTCGCTTTCTATGGATTTTGCATCGTATCGTGCGGTAATCGTTTCCATGTGTGAGCTCCTGTGATTCTTGTGATCTGATGTCGGCTGGAGAGACATGAAAGTTTCTGTTGCGTGCGATTGCCGGTAATCGTCCCGCAGAGAGGATCAACCGGCGAGTATCAACCGGAGAGGACCCCAGGCTGCTTCGCGCACAGAAACCAATAATACAATACCGGTAATACCAGAAGACCACAAGGGCATCGATACGAGGAAGGCAATTTGATGGGCGGAATAACAGAGATATATGAGCGTCTGGGCGGTCGTGTCACGCTCGACGATTTCAGGGCGAAGATCGAGGAGAAGGTTGCAACGATGGGCGGGTTATGCGACGAAGAGACCGCCGCACTGCTGGTTGCCCAGGAACTCGGCGCGGATACGCCTGCCATACGAATCGAGGACATCAAACCCGGCGATAACGTAAGTTTCGCCTGCAAGGTGATCTCGGTCTCTGGCGTGCGCGAGTTCTCGCGTGACGACGGAACGACCGGCAGGGTGGCAAACATCACGGTCGGAGACGAGACCGGTACGCTGCGGGTTTCACTCTGGGACGAACTCGTCGATGTCGTGAAGAGAGGCGAGATCGAGGCAGGGCAGCACCTGCAGATCAGTGGATACGCAAGAGATGGCTACGGCGGTGGCGTCGAGGTCTCGGTTGGCAGCAGAACCGGGCACATCGAGGCGGTCGAGCCCGTGCACGAGATCGAAGTGACTGAGCGGTGGGATTCGATCGCAGACCTGCAACAATCCGAATACGGCGCGGTCGATGTGAACGTGGTCGGGCAGGTGCTGCACATCGGGGATGTCCGCACCTTTGTGCGCAGAGACAAAACAGGCAGCACAGGGCGTGTCGGAAATGTCACGATCGGGGATGAGACCGGCAAGATCAGGGTGGTGTTTTGGGATGATCAGGTAGATTTCATGGAGAATTTGAGTGTTGGCGATTGTATAGAAATCACAGGCGGGTACACGCGTGAGAACAAATACGATGGTACAACCGATATCCAGATCGGAGATCATGGCAGGATCGAAAAAACCGACAAGAAAGTGGACTACGTTGAAAATGTCACCCCACTCTCCGACATTGGCATCGACGAGACCTGTACAGTCGTTGGCTACGTCACCGGGCTTGAAGAGACGAAAGAGATCGCACGCAGCGATGGTAACGTATCAAAAGTGTTAAACATCCATATCTCGGACGAAACCGGAAACAACCGGGTCAGGGTTGCGCTCTGGGGAAATCATGCAGACATGCCACTTGATATCGGAGACAAGATCCAGATAATCGATTGCTATGCAAAATCAGGATGGGGTGGTGGCGTTGAGCTGAGCGTCGGATGGAAGAGTTCGATACGCGTGATCCGGGATTGAAATGTGTGGTTAATTGCTCATGTTTCAGATGTT
>DAOVGO010000013.1 GCA_030672345.1 Methanosarcinales archaeon
TTTCTCATCGTCTGTTTCTGCACCGAGCCGCTCATACACCCCTAAACGCTCAAGGATCACATTTCCACCCTCGTATCTGGGTCTTCCAGAGACATAATCGCGATAAAATTCTGAATCGAGCCTGCCTTTGCCGACGTTCCATGGCGCCATCTCTGCGGTGAGCCGCCATGCCAGTTCGTGCGGGCTATCAACGATGACGCCGTCAACGTCCCAGATAAAACCAACCTCGTTCTCAAAATCAATCGCCATACCTTATCACCGTCCTGCTGTTTCCGGAGACCTCATAAAGCCTGCCCCCGATCTCAACCGGAAGCGTGATACCTGCGCGGTCACTGTCACTGCCACCATCACCTGCCGGTCTGAGGAATAAGCCCACGTCGCCCGCAGTTATGTCGAATTCGAGTATGGATCCCTGCCAGCATAGATTGAACCTCAGCCGCTCCCAGTTTTTCGGTAATCTCGGGTTCACAGTGAGTATTTCACCAGTCTCACCTCCACCACGGCTTTTCATGCGCACGCCAGCAAATCCGAAGACCACTGCCTGCCAGACGCCCCCAAGCGAGGCTGCATGGATGCCGTGCTTCACATTGCCGTAATTGTCAGAAAGATCACCGTATAACGCATATTTGAGGTATTTGTACGCTCGATCCACCTCTCCTGCCTCGGTGCACAGAATCGAGTAGATGCCCGGACTGAGCGAGGACTCATGAGTGGTTCTGCGGTCGTAATAGTCCAGATTTATCTTCCTTACGTCGGACGGGAAGTCTTCGTTGAATAGATGCAACAGCAGTACCACGTCTGCCTGTTTCACCAGTTGCGTCTCGTATGCACGCTCAAGTGGCACTGCGTCCGGAAACACCGGCATCCCGCGTTCGTTCCACTTCTCGATCGTCACATCGAGCTTCTCAAAATATCCTGAGAACTCCTCGATCATCCCGTCATCAAGAACTGCGAATTCGATGTTGTCTGCGATCTTTCGCCATCCATCGATCTCTGATTGCATCAGATCGATCTTTTCACAGAGGGTTTTTCGTTTATCAGGATAACCATTGAGAATTTCGGTATAGAGCAGGACCCCGCACCGCAGATTCCATCTGGCAAGGTAGTTAGTGTATGCATTGTTGTCAACGCACTCCTGATACTCGTTCGGACCGATCACGTCTTTTATCTCGTACTTTCCGGAGGTATCGTTGTATACGACCCTGCCCGCCCAGAACCGAGCCGTCTCAAGGATGATCTCGGCTCCGTAGTTTAGCAGGAACCCGGTATCAGCCGTCGCCCTGTAGTACTGGTACACCGCATAAGCGACGTCACCGGTGATATGGTGCTCACGCTCCATCGTATGTACGTCGATGATCGTTCCTTCGGGATTCACCCACGTTTTCGGAGTAACCTCCTCTCCGGTCTCTGCTGACTCCCATGGAAAGAGTGCACCCGGCAGATTCTGGCTTCTCGCGTTTTTCCGGGCTTCATCGAGCCTGTAATACCGGTACATCAGCAGATTTCTTGCAATATCCGGATATGTGAACGTAAAGAAAGGAAGCACAAAAAGTTCGGTGTCCCAGAAGAAATGCCCGTTATACCAGCTGCTGGTCAGCGCTTTGGGTGCTATGCTGACCTGATTATCGGATCTGCTGCCTGCGATCATCAGATGGTACAGATTGAACCGCAGTGCTTTCATTGCGTCAGGATCGCCATCGATCACGATATCTGCCGCCGACCACATCTCATCCCAAACACCTGTGTGTGCTGCAAGCATTCCATCAAAGCCGGTGTTTCGGCTATGTTTCAGGGCATCAACGGTCACATCACGGATATTACGGGTATCTTCGGGCGGAACGTCTCGGGATGTGTATATCGAGACGATCTTTTTAAACGTGTAGACTATCCCTTTGTGGGCTCTGAATCGTATATTTTCAGTTAATTTGCCGTCAGCAAACTCCGATGTGCGAAGAACGTCAACGTCAACGTCACCAGTATCATCACCAGTATCATCATCTGCACCATCATCGCCGCCGCTATCGCTGCTCTGTACCGAGAGATCAGTCGCATAAGCAACCGTGCGTCCTGAATCATTCAGTTCCACAGCCAGATAACCGATATCATCTGTCTGATCGACTTTTACAACACTGTAATGCGCAACTTCGGTGCCCATCTCCTTTCTTATATTCAGCGTCGATGCATCGATGCTGCTTTTTACGAGAATATCCACGTCTGAGCCCAGAGCGACGAAATAAACCCGCATCAGTATGATATGCTCATCAGCTGCGCTAACGGCGCGAAGCGACCGATACTCATGCAGCCCGCTCTTTTTTGATCGATAGCTGGTTCTGCGGACGAGTGATCCGTGTCTCATGTCAAGGACGCGTTCGTGCCCGGTCACCTCCATCTGATCTATCGCAACCGGCTCACCATCTGCATATATCAGGAAACCGACCGGACCGGGTAGATTTACGATCTCGACTGTTTCAGCCGCCAATTTATCAAAAATCCCTGCGACGTACGTTCCCTGACTGCTACCGGCAGGCATCTCTTCGAGGACGCCGCGGCTGCCAAGATAACCGTTTCCAAGCGAAAAAACGGATTCAGATCCGGCTTGTCGGTCCGGATCAAAGCCGCGTTCTCTAATCAGCCATTCATCGTCTGTTAACATCGTTCACCCCTATAACCTAACCCCTGACCTTTCAGAATCTGTCTGTAGACCCGCTCATAGCCATCGACCATCGCATCCACGCTGAAATGCTTCTCCACGTAATCCCTGCACCGCCGGTGACTGATATCCTGCACCCTCCCGATACACTCGAGAAGATCCTCAAAATCATCTGCCAGATAGCCATTTACGCCGTTTTCGACCAGTTCTGGCGCAGCACCGCGTTTGTATGTCACGACCGGGGTGCCACACGCCATTGCCTCGATCATAACGATCCCGAATGGCTCATCCCACTGGAGCGGGTAGACAAAAGCGGTTGCGCCAGCAAACAGCCTCTTCTTCTCCTCTTCGCTGACCTCGCCGGCGTACCTGATCTTATCGTCCAGATACGGCTTTATCATCGTATCAAAGTATTCATGTTCATCGGGTTCTGATATCTTGCCCGCCAGAACCAGTTTCATTCCAAGACGTTTCGCAGCCTCACACGCGATGTGCGGAGCTTTCTCGTGGTTGAACCTGCTTAAATACAATAAATAATCTTCTTTCTCCTCAGAGTAGGGGTAACTCTCTATTTCGATTGAGTTGTAGACGGTTCCGGCATAATTGAGACCCGGCAGGACGGTCTGCTGGAATTCGCTGATCGTTGTGAAGTAGAGATTCTTCTTACCAATGAACAGCTCGTAAAACTTCTTATTTGACTCGTCAAGAGGGCTGTGGAGTGTATGCACAGCTGGAATGTCCATAAAGAAGGCACTTGCCAGACCCTCTTTCCAGGTGTTGTCATGTACGATATCAAAGTCTCCCTGCTCTGCGATCTCGATATAAGAGCCAAGCGAATGCGTGATCGCGGCATTCAGGAATATGGACGTCTGTCCTGCTAAGAGATGACACTGTTCATGTTCAAAGAAGTGGTGAACGCTGGCACTGGACACAGACCCCTTGACTGTGAACAGTGTTACGTCATGCCCTCTTTCGGCGAGTCCGTCTGCGAGCAGAGCGATAACCGCCTCTATTCCCCCGTAACGTACCGGAGGGATCTTAATCCATGGTGGTGCTACAATTGCAATCTTCATGAGATGACTCCCTCTGTATTAACGTAGGTTATATATCTTTTCAGTCGTTTATTACTCTACCGATCTTTATCGTATCTTGTCGGGCAGATAAGGCATGAAAGGCAGGTATTATATGTGATAAAAGACGGTATATACCGCGCATGTATACTTTCACAAGAGAAGCATGACTAAACCAAAAGTATGTCTGGCTACGCAAACGCCGCTGATCAGGCTTAAACTTCAGTACAGCGAGCTACTCGATAAATACGGTACGCTTCCTGATCCGGTGCCTTTCACATGCCTTGAAGAGGGGGAAGATTATGAGTTCACCCCGGGCGGGGTTCCGAAGATGGTTTATCCGCTGCAAAAGATGTTGATTAAGAAGAATCTGGTGGATAGTGTGCACTGGATCTCATTGAATATGATGGGACCTGAGCGCGTGCTCGTCGATGACATCCTCATCCACAACATCATGCTTGAGCAGAAGTATGTCGCGCCGTATTCCAGATTTAAGGAGCGTATCTGGACAGAGATTCACAATGTCGACCGGAAACCGGTTGGCGTGGTCGAGTTCTCTGCCTATGCGAGGTATAACTGGCTCTGCGCGGAGAAGATGTTTGAGCTATCGCCGATCGATATCTTCTATATCCACGACTTCCAGCAGATGCTCGTCGGAAGCATGCTCGGGCTTGCTGCGCCAACGGTCTTTCGGTGGCACATTCCGTTTGATCTGGACAACACATCGAACTATGTCAGGCGGTTCATTGTCAGATGCGTCGAGTCGTTTGACGGGGTCATCGTCAGTTGCAGGCGCGATCTTGAGGGCTTGATACGGGCAGGGTACCATGGCAGAGCGTATCAGTCGTATCCCTACATCGACCAGTACGCGTGGACCGAGCCGTCCGACCGGGAATCAAGCGAGTTTTGCGACCGATTCGGGATAACCGACGACGACTGCATCCTTCTGGTTGTAGCTCGGATGGATCAGATAAAAGGACAGGATATTGCAATCAAAGCACTCTCGCGGATCGATGGTGCAAAGTTGATGCTCATAGGAAATGGTAGCTTCACAGGCAGCGCAAGGGGCGGATTGGCGCATCCGAAGGCAACGATGTGGGGCACATACTTAAAAAAGCTTGCAAAAGATCTTGGAGTCACAGATAGAGTCATATTTACCGGATACATCCCGGATAACCTCGTGAAAGCGGCGTACAGGCGGTGCGACGTGCTGGTGTTCCCGTCCCGCAAAGAAGGCTTCGGTCTGGTCGTGGTGGAGGCATGGATGTACAAAAAACCGGTGGTCGTGAGCGACGGGGCTGGTGTCTCCGAACTGGTGATGGATGGTGTGAACGGGTATCAATTCGAGTCAGGAAACCACGAAGAACTTGCAGAGAAGATCAACAAGATCCTGGACAATCCGGCTGATTCCGAAGAGATGGGCGAACGGGGTTACGAGACTGCAAGACAGTGTTATATAGAAGAAGGCGTAAAATTGATAATGGATGTATTCAATGACGTCATGACCGACTTCAAACATTAGAGCGGGGGCGAAATGCCAGATTTCACATTCTACAAGGCAAGATACCAATCCGAACTCACAGGAAAAAGTGCAAGAGACATTTCTGAGTTGATTTCGGTCATAAAAGAAGTGGATGAAAGTTCAATCTTCCATCACATATACCATGCGCTGCTCGATTACCATTTTCTCCCACTGGAATATCCAAACGACTTTGCCTACTGGATCGCTGACGTGCTGCATGAGCCTGCTCTTGCCGAACGACTCGCAGACCCTGACCTGCGCGAGATTCATGATCTGGAGGCGCTCAGAGCAAGGATCATAAGCATCATCGAGAATTACCTTACCACACACGACGTGGTTGGCATGGCAAGATCCGGGCAGGAATTTCATTTTATCAAATGTATCAGCGTCATCTTCCCGACAAGGTATGTTGCATCAAACATGGGCGAGGCGCTTGAGATACTGAAAGAAATCGACCTTGATTCGATCTTCTATTACTTCATCGCAAGCCGGATGCTCGGCGGCGAGCATTACAAAGCGCTTTCAGGCTGGATACTTGAGAATGACCGCCATGAGCTGATGGAAGCGCTGGATAATCTGTATCCGTACGGTTTCGCGAATTTAAATGCCATGAGGATCGAGATCGTAAAGATCGTCGAGAGATATTTCTGGGAGCATCTATGAACGAAAAGAGGTCGGTCTGGGATTACGAGGACATCGTTGGAAGAGGTCTTCTTGAGGACCTTGAACTGCTTGCAGGGAACATCTCAGGCAAGGTTCAGCACGTCAACTCCACCTACACCGGCGGGGGCGTGGCAGAGATTCTGAATAGTTTGATCCCGCTATTCAAGGGGCTTGAGATCGAAACAGAATGGAACATAATAAGAGGCGACGATGAGTTCTTTTCGGTCACAAAAAGCTTCCACAATCAGCTTCACGGCAGAGTGGGCGGTCCGGTCGATGTTCATGCGCATGAGCAGGTCAGCGTGCTGGAGGACCTCGAGGAGCAGATCAAGGAACTGAGTATGAAGAGGAGGATGCTTGAGACCTACCTGCACTGGAACCGGGTGAATGCAGAGGAGATGACCAACGACGGGGACTTTGTATTCATACACGATCCCCAGCCAGCAGCACTGATACACACAAAAGAGAAAGGACACTGGATATGGAGATGCCACATCGATGTTTCAAGCCCTGACCCGCTTGTCTGGAACTTTCTTCGGGATTTCGTCTCAAAGTACGATGCATCGATCTTTTCAACGCCGCTCTTCTCCAGACCCGATCTTGGGATCAGGCAGTTCCTTGTGCCGCCTTCCATCGATCCGTTGAGCGACAAGAACATCGAACTTTCACCGGGCGAGATCGACAAAGTCCTTGATAAATATGAGATTACCACTGATAAGCCAATTATAACGCAGGTATCGAGATTCGATCGGCTGAAAGACCTTCCGGGAGTCATCGATGCATATAAACTGGTGAAGAAGCGGATTGACTGCCAGTTGATACTCGCCGGAGGGGTCGCAGCAGACGATCCTGAGGGGATGGAGGTATATCGGGAAGTCCTGAAGAAGGCAGAAGGCGAGGCTGACATCCATCTGCTGCTCGGATCGCCGCCATTCCCCGATATCGAGATCAACGCATTCCAGCGTGCGTCAACCGTGATCATGCAGAAATCGCTGAAGGAAGGTTTCGGGCTTGTGGTTTCTGAGGGGCTCTGGAAGGGAAAACCCGTGATCGGCGGAGCGACCGGCGGCATCCCGTTGCAGGTCATCAACGGTGTCACAGGCTACCTTGTGCACTCAGTCGAGGGCGCGGCATACAAGATCGCCAATCTTCTGAAGGATCCCGAACTCGCCCGGAAGCTCGGGGAGAACGGGCGGGAGCATGTCAGGCACAATTTCCTGATAACAAGGCATCTCAAGGATTATCTTCTTGTCATGCTCAGTCTTGAGAATCCGTCAAGTATTATCAGGCTGTAGAGACGTTTGGCTGTTTGGCTGAATGGATTAGTGTGATCTGTTTGTCACGAGTTACTCCGGGCATCTTCAATCAGATGCCGCCTCTTCCTGTATCATGATCCCGTATACTGAGAATGAATCAAGAAATTGGTCTTCGAAAAGATCCATCCCTTACTACACCGTAACCATATATAGTTGAAACACGATTAGTCTAATCATGATTCAACAATTCATAGACCGGGGAGACGAACTCGCATTCCTGAAGAGCAGGCTCGATTACGATGAGCCACAACTCCTGATAATCTACGGCAGGCGCCGTGTCGGAAAGACCAAACTGTTGGTGCGGTTTATGCACGAAAATCCGGATATTCCGTCGATATACTTCCTTGCCGGGCGTAAACGCTGGGTTGACAACTTGAGAGAACTTCAGACGATGATGGCAGGTATAATTGGTGATGATCTCTTCACGCGGGTTGAATTTTCAGATTACATCGAATTGTTCAGCGAATTTAGTGAACGGTACCACGGGCAGATAATAATCACAATCGATGAGTTCCCTTACCTGCATGATCCAACACGGGACATCGAATCGATGTTCCAGAAAATATATGATGAAATCATTTCAAACACAAAGATATATCTTATACTGTGTGGATCAAGCATCGCCATGATGGAATCGATGCTCGGCTACAAAAGTCCACTCTATGGGCGGAGAACCGGGCAGTGGCTGGTAGAGCCACTTGGATTCAAGGAATCCTGCAAATTTTTTAGTGAATATGATATTGAGAGAAAAATAGAGACTTATGCGGTACTTGGCGGAATCCCATTCTATCTCAACATGTTTGACTGCCGGTATACGGTCATGGAGAACATCGAGCGGACGTTGCTCAACAAAGGATCGGTTCTATACCGGGAGCCGGAGTTTTTGCTGCGGGAAGAGTTAAGAGAGCCTCGAAATTATTTTGCGATACTCAAAGCAATCTCTTCCGGAAATACAAGGTTTTCAGAGATACTGAACGCGACCGGTATTGCGAAGAGCATGGCATCGAGGTATCTCGATCTTCTGCATGATCTACGGATCATCAGGAAGACGATGCCTGTTACTGTGACGCGTGAGAAGATACGGGACACACGGTACTACCTCGAGGACAATCTGTTCAAATTCTGGTTCAAGTTCGTGTACCCAAACGATGGATTGATAGAATCAGGAGATGTCCCGACCGTAATCGGGATGATCAGATCAGAGTTCGATTCGTACACAAGTTTTGCATTCGAAGACGTTTCAAAGGAGTTCCTATACGAGATCAGGCAGGATTTGCCATTTCAATTCGAAAAAATCGGGAGATGGTGGCATAAAGACGTGGAAATCGATCTGGTCGCTCTCAAAGAGCGCACACACGAGATTATGTCTATCGAGTGCAAGTGGC
>DAOVGO010000159.1 GCA_030672345.1 Methanosarcinales archaeon
GCAGAACTAATAAATTTTCCACACTCACATAATATCATTTTGTCACCTCATGAAATTATTCCAAGATATATAGGAAGTCCTCTGCCCAGAAGTTTCATTGCACAATTGCTCGCTCCTGTGTATCAAACCCATTCAAAGCAGTGCGCGTTATGCATGTAGACATTCTATTTAAACCTTTTCATAGTTGGGTTTGTCTGCTAATTAGACATCATTGAGTTATATTAGTGATTTTGCACCAGAGGTTGTGAGGTATTAGGTTTCACGGTATTGAACTTTGAAAAAAGATTCGAACGCACAAAAGTCGAAATCTTTCCATTAACTGCGAAACTTGCTCGATCAAAGATTAAAGTCTAATTGAAGATCAACGGTTGTGCTCATCTCAGACCCGCCGATCGCCTACCAGAACCGCCATATCAGCCACTTCCGCAGCACTCCTGCCGAGAATCCGCACCATCGCCTCTTTCCCGACCCCTCCTCCATCATAGATCACCTGCGGCACATAACCTGCATGCTCGATCGCATACGCCGCACCCCAGTCCATGGTCTCATGATGAGGCGGTTCATCCTTCCGATCGGAAGGAGATATCGTGTCATGCGTGTTCGGTTAAGCAATTCATCCCTCCATCAACCGTTCCCGTTTGATATTCGGGTCACATCCGTGATCTAAATATATATCGTACAATATTAACATATCCAGATGTAGCCCTAATCGTATTCGAGCACCTCATCCAACAGCCTGTGCGCATTCTCCCCGAATATCTTCGCCCATCGTAAGTGCGCAAAAGCGGTTCGCTCGCTCCGGATCGGCATTTCTGATCAATTGAAGCACTCTTGCGCGAGCACATCAGCGTTAAAACGGAAACCCAGATCAAAGAATCCACTATATCCGAATTTATGCTATCTATCTGATCCATACGATAGTAACCCTTCAAGTCCTTGAACACCATCCCGGGTCTCCCATCGTGCACCATACAAACTGGCAATATCCTCGGCAGAGAATTTTTCAACCGGTATATTGGTCATATAGACATGATAAACGCCTGTTTCCTCGTTGAGAACCGCAACAACCCGAAATAGTTTGGTCACCGCGGTCTGTTTCCCTCTGTATTTCCGCCTCCCCGAGTTTGACCTCGACCATCACATCGAGTACGTCTCTTTTAAGATGTGGCAGAACGTCTTTTTGGCTTTTTTCCTTCAACTGATACCCGCATTTCCCCTACATTTCCGGTTCAGTCCGACGATCACTCTGATTAGCATTGTTTTTCAGTCTGCTGACGAAATAGCCATGGTATTTATCGATTTTATCAAAAACACCGCATTTAAAGAATCCAAGATCGATGAGAAGTATTCTATCCCACACCCATTGGCAATTCTAAGTGTTTTAATCTCAGATGTCCGTTCCGGGAACATTTTAACGGATTTCATGCCATCTGCAACTGCACTTATGACATACGAAACTTTTACTCCTGCTGCAACCTTTTTTGACCCTGGTAGCGGGCCACAGATCGGAGAGAGACTCAGGTAACCTGATAATCGTGCTGTCCTATATTATAAGATCTTTGAAACCATTTAACTTCTCCCCAGTGCGCGAGATTGCTGCTGAGCCTGAAATTCTATCGCATGGAGGACGCACTCGCGAAGAAACGTTACCAGCTCTGGTGTAAATCGGTCATATAGAGCACTATCGCTCACTTTTACATTTGCTACAGCTTCGTATCGCCGTTTAAGCGCTCTGGTGGATTTCAGAAAATCGACGCCAAAACCGAGTATGAGAACCAGAGAAGAATGTAACAGGATCAACCTTACGTTGGCGCTTGATAAATCCTGTTTTTCGAGCGAGATCCCGTAAGAACTCCTCTGAAAACATCTCTATGATACATTCAACAGTTGGATCGATCTGCACGATGTGTTCAACGATTGGATTGACTTCTTTATCATGGCTGTCCATGCCATCACCTCAGACAGTCATAATTATTTTTATTGTATATAAAGATGGCGATGATTTAGTGACAGCTCAACCGAACACCGATGGAGTTTCACTCGGGTGTCACATTTCCATGAACCCCGGACAATCCACCACTGACCGAATGCCTGGCATGTTCCAGCTGCGGATCAGGCGGGCATCCCCTGACATGCACAAGACTTATATATCAACGCATAGAGCACACAACCAAATTATCCGTATCGGAGAACGATGTCATGAAACTACCTGTGATCGAGCTACCCGATGTTCAGGCGAGCCGTCCGGCGATACCGATCAACCTGACCCGTGTCGGCGTTACCGATGTCAAGAAACTGATCGAGATCGCACGTGAGGGTAAGCGCCCGATCGTGCTTATCGCAAGGTTCAACATCTTTGTGGACCTGCCGTACGACCGCAAGGGTGCAAACCTTTCAAGAAACTTTGAGACGATCGATGAGGTTCTGCAGGAAACGGTCGAGGCGCCGGTGTACGAGATAGAGGAACTGTGCGGGGTGGTTGCACGCCGCTTGCTCACCAAGCATGAGTATGCGTCTCGCGCCGAGGTGCAGATGAACAGCGAATACGTGGTCAAACGGGAGACACCGGTGACGCATATGCATTGTCAGGGTGTGGCTGACATCTTTGCAGAGGCGGTCGCCACGCGATCGGGTGGAGACGGAGACATTCTGGTCAGGAAGCTGGTCGGCGCCGAGGTTCTCGGGATGACCGCGTGTCCGTGTGCGCAGGAGATCATGCGGGATCGTGCCAGGAAAGAGTTGCTCGACCTTGGTGTACCGGAAGCCACGGTTGCACAGTTCCTGAGCAGGGTGCCCATGGCGACCCATAACCAGCGCGGGCGTGGAACCATCTCCATCGAGGTGCATGACCGGTATGATGTCTCGCTCGAGAAACTGATCGATCTCATCGAGGACTCGATGAGTTCTTCGATATTTGAGCTACTCAAGCGATCTGATGAGGCGTCGGTGGTCGATGCCGCGCACCGGAATCCGAAATTTGTGGAGGACTGTGTCCGCGCGATGGCGCGTTCGATCGTGGAGCGCTTCTCTCACCTTCCTGATGATTCCCTGATCTCGATCAAGCAAATCAATGAGGAGAGTATTCACCAGCACAATGCATGTGCCGAGCGGTGTGCCACGCTCGGAGAACTCAGAACAGAACTGACTGAGATGAACATAGTCTTCGACCAAAGCGTTTAAATCGATTCGGCGACATTATAATATTGTATATTAGTGGGGAGACCGAAATTGGGTGAAACGACTCCGGTACCCATCAGGGTCAGAGACAGCATAGTGCCTGTGCTGCAATCAATTCTCAAGCGGATCACGAGAACGGGTGAGCTTCGCCACCGGATAGCGACCTACTCAGCAGAGCCCGCAGCGTTCGGGGACGTGGGCGGGGGCGAAGACGGGTATGGCTCCGAATACGATTCGCCGTTCGCACAGGAGGAAACAGAGAAGGAGGATGCAATCAGTGCCCTTATACAGTCACAGCAGGAACTCGGCGAGGGGGTCGATGCAGCCAGAAAAGATATTCTGGCGGTGCAGGCGCAGATGAGTGAGATCATGCGCGTCTTTTCGATGCTTACCGAAGCCGTCTATTACATGCCCGTGCCAGCAGGGAAAACGGAGGCGGTATTGCCAGAGACGATATCAGCAGAGATCGATGACCTCAAACGGAAACTGGAAGCAACCTGCGCAGGACTGTCAAAAAACGGCGTAGCCATGCTGACAATGGAGACAAAGACCGATGACATGACTGCAAGGGTATCCGGGATCGAGCAGACACTGCCTGAACTGATCTCATCGCAAAGTGATTTTTCCAGCAAAATAAATGAACTGATGGGTTTGATCGACACGAACAGATCGGAAATCGTGAATCTGGCTGCGAACACAAAGCGTGTCGATTGCCTGTATGAAGGCATAGGTGACATGTATGAGATCGCTTCGACACTGACCCGGGATGTCGGCGAGATCATCGCCAGACTGGAGGGGGCGGAAGCGGGCGAGGCTGACGTGGATGACGTGGCTGACAGCGCCGGAGGCGAGATCGCCGAGGTGGAGATCATGCCTCCAACCGCTTATGTGAAACTGCATTCCGTGGGAAACGAGGCAGATCATGTCAAGATCGCGATGGAGCTTCTGGAATTCCTGCTCGAGATGGTCGGACCCAATAATCTGCCAAGCATCCTTGATTATTATATCGAGATCGGATGGATCAGCGAAACCGCGCGCCTCGATCTGCTTGCTTATGCAAGCGGCCTCGGATTCGCAGAGGAGAAGCCGGACTGGAAGATGAGCACAGAAGACCATCTGAAAGCTCTCTGGTTTATCGACCAGCTATGCGGGCATAAAACCGATAAAACCAGGCTATTCCGCGTGAATCATGAAATAGCAAAGATGTATAAGGGAATCGACGTGCTCTACGAGATATGATCCCTGCACCCTTGTAGATGCGAGATGAAACGCCTGTACCGCTCGATCGCATCGATCTGCTCTTTCGCGCTACCAAACCGATTCTCTTCGATTCTGTGCTTTGTATCCCGCCACATCTTCCTGAAGATGTAGAAATACTCGGATAGGTCGAGCCTGTTCCCGAAAAGCACCTCATAATTCTCGATAACCGAGATTTTGATCTGCAGCGGAAGCAGTTCGAATATCCTGATGTCGTACACGGGTGGAGCCCTCCCGAGCAGACCTTTCCAGACCTCGATGCACATACTTCGGTCATTCATCCGGGTTATCACCGCAATATCGATGTCAGAGCGATTATTCGCTGTTTTGCTTGCGTATGAGCCGAAGATGACGACCTCGTAGTCTCGCAGGAATGAGAGGTCTGATTTGGTATCGATGCCGGCATTAGTGTCAGTCCGCATCCAGTTTAGCCTCGATGATCTCTATAAATTCGCAGAGGATTCTTTTAATCTCTTCGATGTTCTCGAATATCAGTTCAACGTCAACCGCCCCGTATCTGTGAACGACAGCGTTTCTCATACCGTTTAACTTCTTAAGATTCTGTGCGAGTTCCCTGTTAATCTCATTCTTTGCCAGAAGATGGTTGATGTTCTCGTAATCGTCACCGACACTGACGCCCATATCGTGCACCAGCATCGCAACCATATCCACCGCAGCATCGATACTGGTCTGAACTCGGTAAAGCACCCCATCGATGGACAGATCGTCCATGGTGCCGGCATCTTCCGGGATGGTATACATCTTGTCAAGGATGTATCCGATTTTAGAACGGTACTGTCCCGCACGTTTTTCATCCATCGACATCTGCTTTCTGTTTCTCTTTAGGCCATATTATAGTGTTTCTGAGAAGCCGGAACTGGCGCATTATGGGGTTGTTGAAGCCTCCCACGCATGGGGGTTATGTTAGGGTGAATTCTGACTTACACCGCATGGAGCGTGAAGAACTCCGCCATAATCATATCGGCAAGAAATCAGGAGAAGCCGAATGCGAAAACGCGGGTGTACGGGCACTGGACTTAAGTCCGGGGTTTGGTGACTTCGGGATGGTGGCATGAGGGGATGCGGAGGTCGGGTTGGACGCGCGTATCGCGAGGTTTTTGGGGTGAGTTGGATGATTTAATGCAGGAGAAGAAAAAGGAATCTATAATGATCGAAGTTCGCCCAGAAGGATATATAGGTGGACCGGGTTCGGATATATAGCGTTAAGCGAAATAATTATTAATTGAGGTAAGAACAATGCCGACTAAACCTTGGATAGAGGGGCCACTAGAACTTTTGAAGCACGGCATATCGCATCTACAACTCGGAAGTGATTTTGATGCGCGAATCGCAATGATCAGCATAGACAATGCCGTCGAGCTTATGATAAAAACCTATCTTGGGCTTCCTTCGCGAGTGACCGATATTACGGGATTGTCACGACGAAAGTACGAAGAAATCAGTCAAAGCTTTTCGTATTTGCTTGACGGTTTCGAGGAATTCGCGCCTGACAAGATGGTTGGCATTGAACTAGGAGATATTGAGTGGTTCCATCGCTTGCGCAATCAACTTTACCATGAGGGAAACGGTATTACTGTCGAAAGAGAAAAAGTTGAAGGATATGCTGAAATTGCGAAAATTCTCTTCTCCAACTTATTCGCAGTTACTGTAGAAGACTTAATCGAAGAGGGAGCACACAGTTTGGTTGGAGAGTTTTTCAGCGATTGGGCAATCTTAGAACAAGAACTTCTTCGCCTAAAAGATAAACACGCGATAGCCCCTTCAGGTAGATTCGAGCCGCCAGCTATACTGGTTAGACAATTGGAACAAGCAGGTCTTCTCCCTGTATTATTTGTTCAACAATTCAACTTAGTGCGCCAATTCCGAAATGAACTTGCTCATGGATTTGCAACTCCCGCGGCAAGCGACTTAAAGAGCCATACTGCTACTGTAAAGAAATTGTTGAAAACTGTTAGTGAACTGTAGACTGCCACTTCACTCAACAAAAGATACACGCTTGGGCTTAGCCCAGCCCTTTGGAATATTGCCTTCAGTCACAACTTCGCAAATGTCGAAAACAATAACCAAATTCTGCGTCGCCCTCGGTGAACACACGCCCACCTCTCATCGGTCCATACTCATCCCACCTCCCGACCTCCCTACCGCGGATGCCCCCGAATTCATTCGGTGGTGGCACGGCTGGGGCTCAAATCTTATTTCTGCCACTTTAAATTTCGAATATCCAAGAGCATACGAGTTAGAACCAAAACACCAGCTAAATCGACAGTCCTGAAAAGTCTCGTTAATCCAACCCACATCGCCGTCGTTCGTGTAATTTGTATCATTATGCCCCATTCATGTCTACGATCTGTGAGGCAGCGATGGAGTCAGCAAAGGTGTTGCCGTTTCCTGATGCTAATTTTAGGAGATCGCGAATGCACACGTTTGGACAGACATCATGAATATCGGAATGACCCTACATTTCAGCCCCCGGCAAGCCGCTTACGAACCAGCAGCGAACTAAAGCACAAAAAGCGCATCGACCAGCGCCTTTGTCCGCTCAAACGGCGCATCCATGATCGCAGTCCCGACAAGAATTCCGTCCGCCCCCGCATCGATCTGCTTGCTTATGCAAGCGGCACGGATGCGCACGAGGAGAAGCCGGACTGGAAGATGAGCACAGAAGACCATCTGAAAGCTCTCTGGTTTATCGACCAGCTATGCGGGCATAAAACCGATAAAACCAGGCTACTTTCGCGTGAATCATGAAATAGCAAAGATGTACAAGGGAATCGACGTGCTCTACGAGATATGACCCCGGCACCCTTGCAGATGCGAGATAAAACGGGTGAGCTACGGTAAATTCACTCGATCGCATACCCAAAAACGACCGTAGCCGCCACAAAAAAGACGATATCAAACACACACAATATCCTCAGTTCGGGGATGACATAGTCGCCTGTAAGCACCTTCGCTGTTGCAGGCACCAGCGCCATGATCAATGGAAAGATCACTGGAAACATGATCACCGGAAGCAGAAGCTCTCTTGCCTGCGTATTTAATGTCAGCGCCGAGAGCAGCGTGCCAACAGCGAGAAACCCGACCGTTCCGAGCAATACGACCAGAGCCAGCCAGAATATGTTTGTTAATGTGTAATTAAATAAAACCATGAATATCGGTATGGCGACGAGCTCCATGATCACCATCAGCACAAGGTTGGATAGCATCTTTCCGACGTAGATCACGCTGCGGTCAACAGGGCAGAGCTTCAGCCCCTCGATACAGTTCTCCTCCTGCTCAAGCGTGAACGATCTGGACAATCCAAGCATCCCTGCAAATATAAACGTGATCCAGAGAATACCCGGAGCCAGTTCGGTGATCCGGTCATAATCACCGATCGAATCCCTGAATGAAAAGCTAAAAATCAGCATGATGAGCAGCGCAAACACAAGCATTGAGTTCAGCATCTGTTTCGTCCTGAACTCGGCTGTAAGGTCTTTGCCTGCGATTGCTATGCACCGCCTCATATCGCGTAAACTATGTGCGATGATACATAAACGTGAGCACAACTTTACTTTCGGAAGATACCAAGACCGGGAAATCGCAAACAGCCCCGGCGAAGTCATAATGTTAAATAACATCACAGATATCAGAGACATGATGACCGGGATAACAGATCAGGATCGTGCCTTGTTCGAGGCTGGAATCAAGCTTGGCGCCCTGTACCACCAGTTTACCGGCGCTCCTCTCAACCCTGATACCGCAGGGAGTCTTGAACTGGCGATCGAGGACAGCATATCCTTGCAGCCGTGTGTGCGTGAGATTTCGGTGTCCATCGATCGTGAAATGGTTAAAGATCGGTTGAACGATTTCGGATACTGTGAACTGGACGGCAGAATGCTTACGGTGACTGCAATCATCGAATTTGGCACTGCTGTTGTGTATGCCGGCATGAAATACGATGAGGATGCGGATTATCCGATGATGTTTCTGCAGCGGATCGAGGTGCGATGATGGCATGCACAGGATGTGCGCTTCTGTGCGAGGATATTGAGGTGCGTGATGGCGAGGTGAGACATGCGTGCCGTATCGGGACTGCGCACATCCTGAACCGGCAGCAGATCGATCCGATGGTGGATCAGGAGGTTGTGGATATCGATGATGCGATCAGGCGAGCTGCTGCCCTGCTTGCGGACGCAGAAAGACCGATGTTCCTTGGATTTGGCAATTCAATCACAGAAACGCAAGCGACAGGCGTTCGGCTGGCAGAGAAGATCGGTGCGGGCATCGATCCATGCTCGGTTCACACGAGTCTCATCGACGACATCGTTCACAGCCGGGTCAAGACCTGCACGCTGCCAGAGGTGCGGGACTATGCAGACGTGATCCTGTTCTGGGGCGCAGATCCGATGAATACGCACCCGCGGCTGATGTCAGGATATGCCTACTATCCACGCGGCAAGAACCGGCAGCACGGCTGGGAGACTGACCGCACCGCAATCGCGATCGATGTCCGCAGATCGCACACTGCAAGCATCTGCAAAGAGATGTATGAGATCGTCCCGGGTCGCAACATTGAATTTATTGATGCGCTCATGCTCGCGCTCCGAAACAAAGTTCCAAAGACGGTGTATGACAGTAAACGGGTCCTGAAACTTGCAGGCACGCTTAAGAAGGCTGAGTTCGGCGTCATCTTTGCAGGACCCGGGCTGGTGGGATCGGTGCCGCGCGGTGCAATCATCCGGCTGATGGACAAACTGAATGAGTTTTCGGATTTTCGGATTCTCCCGCTGTATTCTCCGTACAATCTACGTTCGATCGCTGCTGTCGATACTGCCGCTGTTACTACCGCTACTACCGTCATGGCTGATGCTGCGTGCGAGCATCCAGGCGGCTGCACCCCGACCCTCGCCAGTCTGCGCGAGGCTGACTGCCTGCTCTGCGTCGGATTTGACCTTGCAAGCTCGCTGCCGCAGGCGTGCGATATCGATGCCAGCATAATCGTGATCGATCCAAGCGAGACCCTGACCGCTGGTTGCGCGGATGTCGTGATTCCGTGCGCGGCAGGCGGCGTGGACCTCGCGGGCACTGCGGTGCGGATGGACGGCGCCAAGATAGACCTCCCGTGCATCACGAAAAACGGGCAGACTGGTGCTGGTGCACGGACGCGGGTATCTGATGCGAGCATCATGAACCGACTGCTCGAGGCGGTGTGATATGCCAGAGATCAAATTTGATCAATTTCTTGCCGCGCCTGAACGCGAAATTGTGATCGTCAGGTATCACGACATCTTCCAGACCGAGGCAGCACTGAAACACGGGAAGTTCAGCAAGGAGTATCAGGACTTGTCCGCAGTTATCGTGCTCGATCCGGTGGATATGAAGAAGATCGATGCCGGTGACGGCGATCCTGTGAAGATAAGCAGCGAATACGGCACCGTTGTCGTTGTGGCGAAGAAATCAGAGGGGGAAAATGATGCGAGGGCGAATGCGGGGCATTCCGGAGTCGGATACATGCCTGCAAGCGTGTGGTCGAATATTCTTGCTTTTGGAAGCACACCGGTGTCCGCGAAGGTGAGCAGGTCGCAGCAGAAGATATCTACGGTTGGCGAGTTGACCCGGATCCAACGGTTAATAGATTAGTAGACAGAACCTGGCTCCGGGTATTGCACGGGAGTTTTTTAAATGCCACTACCCACAACAATACCCTCATCTCATCAAAACGTTAAATACCTGCTACAGAACAATTGGATTAATCTATCAAAGATACGGAGGACACGCATGACGAAAATGCTGCAAATCAACAATCTTGTAAAGGAATACAATATCGGCTCGGAAAAGATCAGGGCGCTCGATGGAGTCAGTTTCAGTGTGAATGAAGGAGAGATCGTGGGTTTAATCGGGCGCAGCGGCGGCGGAAAGAGCACGCTCTTAAATATCATCCGCGGGTTCTCTACGTTCGATGAGGGGGCGCTGAATCTGGATGGTCTGGAAGTGGTGCCTAACTCGCCAGAAGAGACGCTATTAGAGCTCAAAAAAAATACTGCGATACACCTCCAGCGGTCGTTCGCGCTGTGGTCTGATTACGCGGTAAACGACGTCCTTCGCAAGATATATTCGCTCAGAATAGGTTATGAAGGACTGCCACCAGAGGATCTGCCAGAATACGATGATATGCTAAAGGAGGCGATGAAATACTTGAGAATGGTGGGGATGGAGGCAAAAGCACGTCATATAGATTATGCATTGAGCGGAGGCGAAAAACAGAGGGTGATCATAGCAAGGCAGCTCGCAAAGAAGCCAAAGATACTTCTGCTCGATGAACCCGCAACGATGGCATGTCCTGCTACCAAGCAGGAATTCCTCGACACGATAAAGAAAGTGAATCGCGAGACCGGGCTTACTGTGCTCTGTGTGTCGCATCTGCCTGATGTTCACAGGTACCTTACAGACCGGCTGATCTGGATCGATAATGGGAAGATCATCAGAGAAGGAGATCCCGGATCAGTAATCGATGAATTCTTAAAAGACATACCTGAACCGTTCCCTCTGCCAAAAAGAAAACCCGGCAGGAAGCGTATAGCCATAAAGGCGGAAAATATCTCGCACAGCTTCTATCTTGTCGCTGTCAGGGGGATAACACTGAGTTTCGACTCACTCAACTTCAATATCAACCAGGGGGACATTACATCGATCATAGGTCCGAGCGGCGCGGGCAAGACGGTTCTCTGGAACATACTGGCTGGTTTCATGTTTCCGAAGCAGGGAAAGGTGCTTTACCGGCATGGCGACGAGTGGGTGAATATGAGCCAGTATCACAAGCAGCGGATGGAGATCAGACGACGGATCGGGATTATGTTCCAGGAGTTTGCGTTAAGCCCGCACGAAACGATCATAGACCAGCTCGCGTTCAAACTCGGCGTCAAGGGGCAGCATGTGATCGATGATGCAAAGGAACGGGCAGATAAACTGGGCATAGGGACTGAAGTGCTGGATACGCTGTATCAGATCGTGGATATGCCTGAAACCGGCGCAAAGGACAAACTTGAGGCGCTCGGATTTTCTCCCACAATTTTTGGCGAGCTATTCCCGCGTTTCCCTCGCACAGAGACTGTGAAGTACGCAGAATCGGTATTCGGTGCTCTCGACCTTTCGATGGATGTGCTTGATAAGTATCCGCAGGAGTTGTCAGGCGGCGAGAAGGTGCGGGCGATGCTTGCGATCACGCTTGCGCACCGTCCCGACATCCTGCTGCTCGACGAACCATTCGGCGATCTGGATCCGATAACGCTACGCGACGTCACCAATTCGCTGAAACGGATCAACGCCGAGTTCGGGACGACGATTGTGCTGATCAGTCACCATCTCGACTTTGTGAGAGAGGTATCCCATCGCGTGATACTGATCGAGGATGGCGAGTTGATCATGGACGGGAAGCCTGAACCGGTCTGCAATGAAATGCTCAGGCGCTCAGGCGTGACATATATGCAACATACATGATCGTGTGCATTGCATGATCGAGACGTAAGTGAAAATGGCAATGACCAGGGCGATCATCGAACTTGTGCATGTCTGGAAGATCTTCGGCGAGGGCGAGGCATCGACAGTCGCGGTCCGGGACGTGAGCATGGCGATTGACGCGGGAGAGTTCGTATCGATCATAGGCGCATCAGGCTCTGGCAAATCCACGCTCATGAACCAGATCGGGATCCTTGATATGCCGACGAGAGGTGATGTCTACATCGGGGGATACAAGGTCTCTGACATGAACGAGAACGAACGGGCGCGGGTCAGGCGGGAGGTGCTTGGATTCATCTTCCAGCAGTTCAACCTGATACCGACGTTCACGGTGCTCGAGAACGTCGAGATCCCGATGGTGCTTACTGAAGTGGATGACGACGAGCGGAGATTCCGGGCAACAGACATCCTCGAATCACTGAAACTTGGTCACAGGCTCAATTATTATCCGGGTCAACTCTCTGGCGGTCAGCAGCAGCGGGTCGCGATAGCAAGAGCGCTTGTAAACGACCCTGACATCCTTCTTGCGGATGAGCCAACCGGCAATCTGGATATAAAGTCCGGTGATGTGGTTTTTGACATCTTAAGCGACCTGCACGACCGTGGCAAGACAGTTGTGCTGATCACCCACGATCACAATCTCGCTGGAAGGACAGAGCGAAGCATCCAGTTGCTGGATGGTGAGATCGTTTGAGGTGAGCCGTGCCCGCGTGACTTTTGATTCTCCCATGACCCAGAACCCCCACCTCATAATCGACGACAGCATCCACAACCAGGATCTGTACTACGCGACCCGGTTCCTCGCGCAGGACCGGTTCTTATATCTGAGTTCAGGGAACCGGGAAATCCTCCTGATATCGCAGATGGAGCTTGGTCGCGCCCGCAAGGAATCCCGGATCGATGACATCCGCACGACCGCGGATTATGACATAACAGGGAAATCGAAACGATACGGGCGGGAAACAGCTTATGGTCTGGTCGTAGCCGAACTTCTGCATGACGAGGAGATGACCCGCGTCGAGGTCCCGCACAACTTCCCCATATTCCTTGCAGATGATCTGCGGAGGCGGGGATTTGAGGTTGTGCCGGTCAAGAGTCAGGTAGCGGAATTGCGCCGGGTAAAAATCGAAAGGGAGATCGAACAGATCAAAAAAGCGCAAGTGTGCTGCGAGGCTGCCATGCGGCGTGCGGTCGATGCGATACGGAGAGCCGGTATCAGAGACGGGGCACTGATCGATTCGGAGCCGAGTTCCGGTCAGGTTCTGACCTCAGAGCGGATCAGGGCGAGGATCGAGCACACCCTGATCGACTGCGGATGCGAATCGCACAGCACGATCGTTGCATGTGGCAGGGACGGGGCAGAGCCGCACAGCATGGGCACAGGCACGCTCCGGGCGGATGAGAGTATCGTGATTGATATCTTCCCGCGCCTGCGAAAGGAGCGGTACTGTGCAGACATGACGCGCACGGTTGCGCGGGGCAACCCTCAACAGGCGTTAATCGAGATGTACGAGGCTGTGCTGGATGCGCAGTCTGCTGCAATCAGGATGGTGCGTGCAGGCATATCCGGAGAGGACGTCCATAATGTGGTCTGCGATCTCTTTGATGATCGGGGATATGGAAAGCTGTTCATTCATTCGACAGGGCACGGGGTCGGTCTGGATGTCCATGAGGCGCCATCGGTTGCCACCGGGGGCGAGGTGCTGAAAGCCGGGAACGTGATAACGATCGAGCCAGGGTTGTACGATCCTGCGATCGGAGGCATCAGGCTGGAGGATCTGGTGGTGGTCACGGAATCGGGGTGTGAGAACCTCACCACGATGGAGAAACGGTTTGTGGTGTGAATTCCGGGACGTTTTAATTTCTTCCGGTCAGTTTTGGGGTAAATAGTGCATGCGTGGTGTTTCACCGTTCGGATGGAGGCAGCGGTGTGAATGTATGTAATTCGGGTTCATCAGTCATCGGTTAAGACACTTGCCGACCCACTCGGTATTTTTATGAAATAATATTCACCAACCATTTATATCTACATATCCCCAATTACTTCTAATCAGTTATATGAGGGGATATTGATGACAACCGACCTACATATAATCGAAAAAGATCTTTGCACGGTCTTTTCGTACATGCTCAATAACTTGTGGTAAACTCGCACCAAAAAAGAAAAGCGCGAGCCCGGGCGCAGCATGTTCGCTTGCGTCGTCCGGCGGCGGCGTGCTCTCACGATTGCATTTGTCCGGGCTCAGATGCCCGCCGGGTCCGCCGCGATTGTTCGCTGCCAGCATCCGCTGACACTCCGCCTGCCCGGCGCCCGGCAGTTCACGACCACCACAACGCGGAGACAGTCCCGCACAAAACTTTATGAATCCTCGCGAACGAAGTGGGTTTGATGAAGAAGATCAGAGCAGTCGTGTCCGGAACGATTCAGAATGTGGGTTACCGGGCAAGGGTATTCGGAGAGAACGCACACAGACTGCTGAAAGAGGTGCTCGAATACGATTAGGGATGCATCTGGATATGTTAACATTGTATGGTATATATTCAAATCACGGATGTGATCCGAATATCAAACGGGAACGGTTAATGAAGGGATGGGTTGCTTAACCGAACACACATGGAATGACGTGGGGCGGGAGTTTGAGAAGCTGACCGTGGAGTCGAGTTTTGAGGAAATTATCGAATTTCCGGTGTTGGTGAAGGCTAAAGGGGATTGGATTATTGTAATGTTCTATGGCAGCTACAAGGAGGGACACAAAGTGGCTGTCGAGATGCTGATGGGGTGGCTTGATGAGTCGGGGCGGAATGTGCCGATACCATGGCTGGGGAATCGGAGGATCGAGGTTCGGTTCAAGTAAAAGTGTAACCTAAATTAGATCGTGGAAATGCCTGAGGAGAGTGGGTTGGTAACCCCCCACAGGCTGATGCTGCAAACAACATCTTTATGAGCGCGATAACCAAATTGCAGTACATGGTCACGCACGCTCTGATCGATTTACTATATCCCACCCTGTCCGTGATGAGCACTGTATCGCTTGCGATGCTGCTTTTCATCTCTGAGGTGCTGTCTGTGACCGAACGGTGGAACAAGAACCTTTCAGACCGTTTCAGCATGTTGATACTGCCACTGTTCATCATCTTCGTATGTATCGTCATATCTGAAGTGCGAACATATTAGAGGCACAACCCCTATTTTATCACGAATCGCACGTTTGAACGGATGTTACGGATCTCAAAACTGATGAAATGCCCGTGACTTTTGTGGCAGCCAGATTCGTGTAATTCGTACCATTCGTCCACATTCGTGATTTTATCATGATTTCACGAATAAACGGATGGTACGAATCTGATAATCGATAAAAACACTCTGATTTTCAGATAGCACCTCCATATCACTGTGTAACACGTTAGATATGGCAATGATCGACCACCATCTTTAATATGGTACACAGCACCAACGTCATCAGCGTCTCGGAGCCAGGTCCCATGATCATTGCAGCAATGCCCGCGTACAACGAGGAAAAGCACATCGCAGAGGTGATTATCGGTGCATCGAAACACGTCGACCGTGTGATTGTGGTGGATGATGGCAGCACCGATAGAACGTCCGCGATCGCCCATGCATGCGGCGCAGTCGTGGTACGGCACGCGGGAAACCGGGGATATGGTGCCGCCATACGTGCGTGTTTTGAGACTGCGAAGAGGATGCATGCAGATGTGCTGGTCACACTCGATTCTGATGAGCAGCATGACCCGGAGGATATCCGGCGACTCATCCATGCACTGGACGAGGGCTCTGATATCGTGATCGGCTCACGCTTTCTGAAGGACAATGGGCGTTGCATCCCGCTGTACCGGAGATTTGGCATACGGCTGCTCACTGTTGCGACAAATGCGGTGGGAGGCATGACTGTATCGGACTCGCAGAGCGGTTTTCGTGCGTATTCGAGAAAAGCGATGAGCACGATAGAGATAACAGCATCCGACATGTCTGCCGGATCAGGCATACTCTTCCAGGCAAAAAAACACAAGCTGGGAATCACAGAGGTTCCGATAACCTGCCGGTACGATGTCGGCAGCACATCCAGCCAGAATCCGGTGCATCACGGAACAATCGTGCTGGCAAGCATACTGCGGAAGGTGGTGCAGGACCACCCAACATGCAGCGGAATTGCCGGGATCGCGGGATTGCTGCTCGGCGGGGGTATGCTGGCAGGAAACGGGATCGCGGGCGTTAATGGATTGCCGTTCGCGCTCTTGATGTTGTCTGCTGTTGGTATATGCACAGGGGTTGTGCTGCAGCCGATCGTGGATGCACATCATGAATATCACGAATCAGAGAAGGACGATCTATGAGGCGGCAGGCGGCGGTCGATGCCACTCTTTTTGGAGATTGCGCGATAAAGATGTTCCTTGCATGAGAATATTGATGCTGCAACACAGGCTTTTTCCTTCGATCGGCGGCACACAGGAGCATGTACACACCCTGAGCAGAGAACTGGTCAAAAGAGGTAACGAGGTCACTGTTTATACGCTGAACAGCTTGAATAACGAAGATATTCCATGCCTGTACCTTAAACCGCCGTTCGCCATACAGAAAATCAGGAGCCCGGGTCTTCTGGAGAAGGAGACCATCGATGGGATCTGCGTGAGGCGGTTTGATGTCGCCCTCAGGTTCTGGAGTTTCATCTGGAGTCCGGGTCTATTCAGGGAATTGAAAAGAGATATCGAGAAGTATGACATCGTCCATGCTCATGGATATCATCTGTTATCCAGCGTTTATGGGTGTTATCTTGCAAAAAAGAGAAGAAAAACATTTGTTCTCACAGGACACGACATGCTCATAACCGACGACCTTCCACTCAGTGCCAGAATCCTCAAAAGGATATATGACCTGAGTCTCGGAAGATATCTTCTTAAGAACTCCTCAAAGATCATCGCGCTCACAGAGGATCAGGTCGGACAGTATTGTAAAATAGGTGGAGATAAAGAGAAGATAACGGTAATACCAAATTCAATAGATCTGGAAACCTACGGGAGTGGCGAAAATTCTGATAAAAGTGGCAAGAACCTGCTTTTTGTTGGTAGAATCGAAAAATACAAGGGCTTGCAGGATGTGGTCGGGATGATGCCAGGGTTGCTTGCGAGCGAGCCTGATGTTAGACTGACAATCGTCGGGAGCGATGGTGGATTCAGACGCGAGATAGAGAGTCTCTCTGAGAAACTTGGAGTTAGAGAGAGGATTATCTTCACAGGTGAGATTTCGAGGGAAGATCTGCTAAAAAAGTACCGGGAAGCAGATATCTTTGTGTTTCCATCGAAGATGGAGGGTTTTGGCATTGTTCTCCTGGAGGCGATGGCAAGCGGGTTGCCGTGTGTTGCTTATTCGATTCCATCGGTCAGAACGGTTCTAAAGCACCGCAGAACAGGGCTGCTCGCGGAGAATAAAGAGGAATTCTTCGAGAATATCCTCTGTCTATTGAAGAACGAAGACGTCTGGAATGAGATACGTGAGTCTGCCATGCAATATGTTAAACGATATTCGGTTGAGAATATGGCGGATCTGACCGAGCAGGTGTACGGAGGCGACTATCGTCTTTGTGAGGTATGGATGGACTGAATGAAGATGATACGGAGGATTGCGAAGAATATCGCGGCATTGTTCACCGCCCACTTCATAGTTGCGTTTCTACTACTCATATTGTCCGTTTTCATCGCCAGGACGTTGGGAGATGTCGCATTTGGAAAATATTCCTTTGTTATTGCCCTCACGGCTATCTTTGCCATCTTTTCGGATCTGGGATATAACACGTTACTGGTGAGAGATGTTGCAAGAGATCCATCGCAGGCAGGTAGATACCTGAACAACATCCTCGGCATACGTCTGGTGTTGTCTCTTGTGATCTTCGCTGTGATTGTGATAATAATCAATATCACGGGGTATCATGCAGATATGAAGAATCTCATCTATGTATTTGCCATATACACCCTCATCTTATCCATCTCTGACGTTTTCAAGATGATATTCCGTGCATCCGAGAGAATGCAATACGAATCAGCCATCACGATAGTATCGAACACGGTGAGAGTTGTTCTGGGACTTTCGGTTCTGCTGCTGGGTTACGGGCTGATGGAGATCGCCTTTGTTCTCCTCTTATACAGTCTTCTTGATCTTCTGTTGAGTTTTCTGGTCTGTAAAATGAAATTCGTAAAACCCCGGGTAGAGCTGGATCCGGGTTTCTGGAAGAGCACTGTAAGAACCGCGTTACCGCTGGGGCTGGTAACCATCCTTAGTTTAGTATATGCAAGAACCGATACAATAATGCTCGCGGTTATGAATGGGGTCGCGGTTGTGGGCTGGTATAACGCTGCTTACAATCTGGTTTTAGGATTTACGCCAATCCCGCACCTCTTTATGAACGCTCTCTTTCCATTGATGTCGCGTTTCAATGTAACTTCGAAGGACTCGCTTATGATGGGATATGAGAAGTCGCTTAAATATCTGTTGATTCTGGGCTTGCCCATTGCCGCGGGAATGTCACTGCTTGCAGATGAGATCATCCCCCTTCTATACGGCGAACAGTTCTTGCATTCGGTGGTTGCTCTTAAGATACTGGCGTGGGACGTGCTCCTCATCTTCATCTGTATACCGCTTGGTTTCATGCTGGTCTCTATAAACAGGCAGAACCAAATGGCTACCATCGTTGGGGGGTGTGCCCTCTTAAATATCATCCTGAACCTGATTTTAATCCCCCGTTTCAGTTATATTGGAGCAGGGATCGCCACACTGGCGGCGGAGACTTTTCTTTTTCTGGCGTATTTCTATGTTATCTCTAAATATTTATATAGATTACCACTCCATAAAATCATCATAAGACCATTGATCGCCACTTCCGTTACTGCGCTTTTCATCCATCTCTGCAGCGGGCTCAATCTGTTCATAATCATCATATCCGCAGCGGTTCTCTACCTTGTGACGCTTTACCTGATATACGGGTTCGATAAGGAAGATCGGAGGCTGCTGAGTGCTCTCATTTCCGGAAAGGGGAGGTGATGTGAATTCTTGTACAGAATCTCCGGATGGACTCCGGGATACGCTCTATGACGCTTTTTAGATACCTACGAACCAGTTCGCCGCGATTGTCAGAATCAGACAAACAAAAATCGAAAGCCGATACCGGAATTGGCTTTCCGTAGCTCTTCGGCACGTACTCCCTCTGAACAGTCCCCACATACACCCAGTTCATAGGACACACGCCCGTGGGCGGATCCTTCTCGATTGCCCGATACCGTTCCTCAGCCCCCCCGCCCCCCGGTTCCGCTCGTTCGTACTGAACACCGATAAGCTCGCCCGGTCCGATCAGGTCCGCCCACTCACTGATCTCCACAGGAGTGAAGTAGTGACGTATCCTGTCCGGAGCAGGTCCTGACTGCGGGAGCGCGTCTTCATAAAGAGCAGGGAACGTCACAAGATACGCCGCCCCGGGTCTGCAGATCCGCTTAATCTCATCAGCAAGGCGCTCATGCCAGAACAGATATTCGATGACACGGGCGCAGATCACGAAATCAACCGAGTTGTCAGGCAGATTGGATTCAGTAACCTCGCCCATGCGTGCTTCGACGCGACTGTTCTGGCAAAGATCGCTGATCATCCCGGGGGCGTTGTCCACGCAGTAAATCTTTTCTGCGATATCCTGCAGGGGTAGGGAGAGCACACCACCGCCAGAACCCAGATCCGCAACAACAGGCATATTTAGCTTCTCCACTTCATCTCTGATGATCTCCTGAAACCGCCTTGTCCGGTAAAGACTTTTCGTGTCGCAATTCCAGTTTTTGGCGGTAGCACTGTAGTATTGTGAAAGTTTTGCGCGTCTGAAGAGGTCTGCTGCCTCCGAGAAGTTGACTGTGAGGCAGTCGCTCTCAACCGCCGTCTGTAAGACGCGTTCCCACGCGTCCAGCCGCTCGTCAGGGGCGAAACTGGCAATGCAGTCATGAGAGCCGAAAGCGAAATAGCGCCGCGTCTTCAGCAGATCAGAGAACTGCCCAACCCAAGCTTCGGAATCAAGCTCGCCGGTGTGAAGAGTCCAGTCGTCGGCAGCGATTGGGAGGCGCACGAGCCCTTTGTGGATGAAGTATGGCTCATCGTGCTCGTCTTCTTCGGCATTCCAGAGAAAACCGTTGTCCCAGAGATTTTTCAGGGTTGTCCGGTTCCACCGGGACTGGGGTGACCGGTATCCATACACCCGGGCACGGGTAGGGGTTTTTTTGCATAAATCGATCTCCTCAGCGTAATATCCGGGCTGAGCGCGGTGATGATACGAATGAAACGCCACCTCCTGTCCTGCTTCGAGAATGCTCTCTATCAGATCCGGCTGTTCCAGAAAAAGCTTTCCGACGACATTGTACGTTGCAGGGACATTGTATCGCGCTTCCAGCCTCAAAAACTCCTCTACAACCCTCCGGCATTCATCAGGATCTGCTCCGATGTCAGCATCGATATCCTGCTCGATGTCGTGGTAGAATGTGACCATGTTTGACTTTGACGCCATAAAATCACCTTTTCAAGACATTAAAACATCCATTCTCCAGTTCACGGGCCATCACGTCGTAAGACCGGTTCGTTACTACCCAGTCTCGCCCTCTTCTGCCCATCTCTTCTGCCTGCCCTGGATTATCCAATAATTTAATGATCCCATCTGCGAATGATTCGGCATCAAAGCGGACGAGGATTCCGCCTCCGCTCGCCCCTAAGACCTCCTTCTGATCCGGTATCTCC
>DAOVGO010000142.1 GCA_030672345.1 Methanosarcinales archaeon
GAGGATAATATGGCAGCGACGGCAGCAGTAAAGGAGATATTTGAAGCATTACCGCATATCAAAAGAACGGGTGCGAAACACCTGTGGTTTGATTTTGATTACGAAGCCGATGTGTTGTATGTGAGTCTGGAACGCCCACAAAGAGCAACTGATACTGATATACTGGATGACGGTGTATTTCTGCGACTTCGGGATAAAAAAATAGTTGGGATAACCATAACGAATATCAGTAAGAAATTTAAGGGGTATGATCGGAGTCTGGAATTGTAGATGTGTAGCAGATGGGAATGTGGTGGGGGCATCGTGCCGGGTGTGCTGCGATACCGATCAAGAAGGTTAAGCGATGGCAGCCCGAATGTGGTTGACCTGATCAGGGCTGGCAAGGTCGATATGATAATAAACACCCCAAGGAGCAAGCAGGGGCGGAGGGACGGCTACGAGATCAGGCGTGCTGATGTCGATTTTGGTGTTCCGTACATTACAATGACTCAGGCTGCGATTGCAGCGGCGGACGCGGTTGCGGCGGGGCGAGGGATCGAGGTTGCGGCGGTGCGGGGTACCATGAGAGGGAAGAGATGAAGGGGTGAACCCGGGGGTGGGTATGAGCGGTCGGTTGGGTCAGCGAGGGCAGCCCGGGATGTGGTTTGGGTGATGAATACATCTTTGATAGAAAACATAGCAAAAGCCGATATAAGTGCATCGGTTAGGGAGATCATGGCGTTTTCTGACCGATGGTCTTTTATTTTCTCAAAACCTGAACGGGCAGGGCTGAATAACGCATCAAGCGAACAGACGCTTCCGAAGTTTTATTTCTGTTTTGCCCATGAACCACCATCCTTTGAGTTCCAAATTTGCTAAACATTATTTGGAATTATTCTCTCAATTACTTAATATCGCACATAAATGTTTACGAAAGTATAAATAAATGACCCTTTGGTTGCATACGTTTACGGTCACAACGGGAACTGCTGACCGATCTCTTCCGCCTCCCGCAGCTTCCCGATCCTCGCCACCGCAACAGCCCGATCATCAGGATCGAGCCGCATGATCCGTACACCCTGCGTGTTGCGCCCCTGCATCCTGATATCCCGCACAGGAATCCTGATTACGTTCCCGTTCTGGCTGGTCACGAGGAGTTCATCGTCCTCGTAAACGCTTTTGATCGCTATCCCGCGCCCGTTTCGCAGACTCGGTATGATTGTGATGATCCCCTTTCCTCCGCGCCTTGTGACGCGGTATTCATCGAATTCGGTCCGCTTCCCGTATCCGTTCTCTGTCAATGTCAGGAGCGAAGCGCCCTCCTCCACGATCTCCATATCGACGACGTAATCGTCAGCCGCAAGACTGATGCCCCGAACGCCACGTGCAGTCCTGCCCATGCTGCGCACGTCAGGCGCATGGAACCTGATCGCCTTTGCATGGGCGGTGCCGATGATGATATCGTCAGAGTCATCGACCTTTCTGACCGAGACCAGTTCATCGCCCTCGTCCAGCCGAAGCGCGATGATCCCGCCCTTGCGGGGGCGGCTGAACTCAGAAAGTGGCGTTCGCTTCACAACCCCGCGTTTTGTCGCCATCGCGAGGTAATGCGCGTCATCGAACTCACTCACCCTGACAAAAGCCGTTACGCTCTCATCGCCGGATAGCTCCAGCAGATTCACGATCGCCTTGCCCTTTGACTGTCTGCTCCCCTCAGGAATCCGGTACACCTTGAGCCAGTGAACCCTGCCCTTATCTGTGAAGAAGAGGATGTAATCATGGGTATTTGCAATGAAGATGTCCTCAACGACGTCTTCCTCCTTCGTGCCCATACCGATGACGCCTCTCCCGCCGCGCCCCTGCCGCCTGTACGTGTCGATCGGCACCCGCTTGATGTAGCCGGTGTTCGAGATCGTGATGATCGCATCCTCCGACGGGATCAGGTCCTCGTCCTCGAACTCCTCGTGCGCCTCCAGTATCTCGGTCCTCCTCGGGTCCGCGTATTTCTCTTTTACGGCGAGGAGTTCCTCTTTCATCAGATCAAGGACCTTCTGCGGGTTTGCAAGCACTTCTCTTAAGAATGCAATCGTCTCTTCGAGCGATGCGTACTCCGCTTCGAGTTTCTCACGTTCCATCCCTGTGAGGCGGCGAAGCTGCATCTCAAGGATCGCCTTCGCCTGCACTTCTGAGAGCCCGAAGTTCGAGATCAATCCCTCTCGTGCCGCCTCCGCCGTCTTCGATGATCTGATCAGCTTGATCACGGCATCGATGTTGTCGAGTGCTATCTTCAGCCCGTCGAGGATGTGCAGCCGATCTTCCGCCTTCTTAAGATCATACCTGCTTCTGCGGACGATTATCTCCTTTCTGTGATCGATATAGCACTGTATCAAGCCTTTCAGCGAGAGAACCTTCGGCTCGCCGTTCACAAGCACGAGGTTGATGATTCCGAATGTGGTTTTTAATTGTGTGTGTTTGTGTAGCTGGTTCAGGATGACCTGCGAGTTTGCACCCTTCTTAATATCAACGACAACCCGGATCCCGTCCTTGTCTGATTCGTCCCTGAGATCGGTGATTCCATCTATTTTCTTGTCCTTCACGAGATCTGCGACATCCTCAACGAGTTTCGCTTTGTTCACACGGTACGGAAGTTCGGTGACGATGATCCGCTCCCGGTCCTTGTGTGTCTCGATCTCTGTTCTGGCGATCATCTCGACGATGCCGCGCCCGGTCGTGTATGCAGCCCTGACCCCTGCAAGTCCGGTGATCGCGGCTGCTGTCGGGAAATCGGGCGCCCTAATATGCACCATCAGTTCAGGGACGGTCGCATCAGGATGATCGATCAGATGGATGGTGCCATCCACGACCTCGCCGAGGTTGTGCGGCGGCATATTCGTCGCCATGCCGACAGCGATCCCGGTCGAGCCGTTGGTCAGCAGATTCGGGAGGAGCGCAGGGAGAACGGACGGCTCTTTCAAGGAATTATCATAATTCGGAACGAAATCGACGGTATCCTTGTTTATGTCCTCAAGGAGTTCCTTTGCGATCTTTGCCATCCGGACCTCGGTGTAACGCATCGCAGCAGCAGCGTCGCCGTCAATAGATCCAAAATTCCCCTGCCCATCAATGAGCGGGTACCGAAGCGAGAACGTCTGCACCATCCTGACGATCGTGTCATAGATCGCAGCATCGCCATGCGGATGGTACCTGCCCATCACGTCACCCACGATGCGTGCCGATTTACGGTGTGGCTTATCAGGCAGCGACCCACTCTCAAGCATCGAGTACAGGATGCGGCGGTGCACCGGCTTCAAACCGTCGCGGACATCAGGGAGCGCACGCCCGACGATCACGCTCATCGCATAGTCAAGGTACGATGACTTCAGTTCCTCTGTGATCGGGATCTGGCGTACCTTGCCTGCTGGCGCCGGGGACTCTGGTTGTGGTTGTTGCTGTGGTTGCAGATCGGGCGATGTGGTCATGTAATCTCTATGATATGTTGTCCTGTAGACACTTAAGGATAATCAAAACAAGAATTTATAATCGCAAAATAATGATTATATTTTTATGAGCCACACCTGCAGTTATTGCTCGTGAATTGTATACACAGAATCGCACAACCGTTTTGGGGCGTGCACGAGCCACACACATAAGTAGCACGCCCTTCAGGATTTCCTGATTTTGGTTATCTCATCTTCCTTAGCAGCGCGCCGATATCCTCGTGGAATCCGAGTTCGCCACCTTCGACAACCGTCTTCTTGATGCCCCGGTGTCCTTTGCGGGGCGGGTGCAACCTGAACAGCGGTTTTAATTTCGGGATGTCAGAGAGTTTTGCATCGCCGCTGCAGACCGCTTTTGCGAAATCCTGCATCGAACCAAGCCCGCATGCATCCATGTACTCCTGTGTGAGTCTCTTTCCCCCCGCAAAGCGTCCACGCAGGCGAAGAAGATTTGCAAGCGTATCAGCATCCACAACACCCCACGCGATATAATCCTTCGCCTTCCGGACCATTCCTGTGTAATTAGGTGTCTCATCCAGAATCACGCAGTGATTGACACTGTGCAGTCGCAGCATCTTCAGTGTGTACGCAATCTCGGGACGCACCTTAACGCTCCCGCGGAGCCGTACCACAGCGTACATCATCGCTCTCCTGCTTCCACGATGCGCATCGTTGTGGTGTTTCTGAGCGCGTCATAAGTCGCCTTTGCGAAATTCAAGGTGGTTCTGGTCGTGCCCCATGAACGGGTCCAGACATCCCTGATGCCAGCCATCTCAAGAACTTTCTTTGCTGTCGCTCCTGACGCGATGCCAAGTCCGCGGGGTGCAGGTTTCAATTCGATGCCGACGCTTCCCGCCTTTCCAACCACCTGAAATGGCACCGAATGTGGATCCTCGCAACCGCATTCCCATGATCCGCAGCCGCGTCTGATCCCGACGATATGCAGTTTCGCATTCATGATCGATTTGCGTATCGCAGGTCCTGCCTGTTTGTCCCTGCCCTGTCCGAATCCGATGTAGCCGTCCCTGTTTCCAACGATCGCCACAGCCCTGAACTTAACACGCCGTCCTGAGTCAGTCATCCGCTGCACCATATTCACGTCCAGCACATCCTCTGCAAGGTCCGGCAGCAGGGTCTCGATGATCTCAACCTCCCTGAGCGGATGCCCCGAGTTTAGAACCGTATCGATATCCTTGATCTTCCCTTCACGTACGAGCGCACCGAGCTTGGTTCGCGGCACCCAGTCCGGACTGACAGGTTGCTTCACTGGTGGTCTCTGTTCCCTTCTTCTTGCCATTATGCACCTCCGAACTCGGATGTGATCTTTGCTTTTGTCGTTTCGAAGACCGATGGCAGGTCAACACCTGTGTATTCGGCAACCATCTCCCCGCGGACCCGCTCATCTGATGGGAAGACCACTGGATTGTGCGGGATCTCCATGCCGGCATCGACCGCGCCACGGAGCGCGGCATAGTTTCTTGATCCGAATGATGAAGTGTGCAGCCCCATATCGAGCACTCCTTCGCTGAATCCATTACCAATCGTGCGGTAACCAAAGAGCAGCCCGGTAAGGTACGCTGCAGTCGTATTTCCGGTTGAACCTGAATATCCGTAATTTTTAAGTTCGATCGATGTTGCGGATGAGAGAATATTGTCGCCCTGATCGCCTGGAAGTGCAAGCTGTATTCTTGTGTGTCGTGTGCTCTTGCGCACCACCATCCGCGGCTTTTTTGACAATAACAATCGCAACCGCCTGTGGTAATTCGTACGTCCGGCTCTTCGTCTCCTAAACGGTACCTTATACCGTGGTCCGGTTGCCATCTATCGTTCCTCCGTATGTGGTCTCGTCATATCATCGTCACTGTGGTGTGTAGTCGCATAAAGGTTTCGGAGTCGCATAACGATTATATAACATGAGTGCATGTATATAATTGGGGTAAACGTATGAGAATAAGCGGAGTGAGTGGAG
>DAOVGO010000065.1 GCA_030672345.1 Methanosarcinales archaeon
GCTCCCTGTCTGATCACCTCAAAACTCACATTATGGAAAATGGTGCTCTGTTTCGTCCCGAGTTTTTCTTCTATGATCGGCAAAAAGTCATCGTTGATCTCGTACCCAACAGAGTTTCTGCTCAGGTTTCTTGCGGCAAGCGAAGTTGTGCCGCTACCAAGAAACGGATCAAGCACAGAATCGCCAACAAAACTGAACATTTTAATAAGGCGTCCTGGCAATTCTTCAGGGAACATTGCCAGATGTTTGTCCTGCTTTTCGCCGGGAAAGTTCCAGTGTCCGGTGAAGTATTGATTCCATTCTTCCTTTGTCATTTTTGACTGCTCTTTGATCTCTTTGCTCACCTTAGGTGGATTTCCGTACTTCTTAAAGATTAAAATGAATTCATAATCCAGCTTGAGAATCCCGTTTCTCGGATAGGGGAACGAACCCATCACAGTGGCACCGCCGGTCGTGTGGCAGGTAGTGACCTTCTGCCAGATGACGGCACCCATGTAATCAAAGCCCACACTCTCACAGAACTTGATGATCTCTGTTCTTATCGGGATGACCTTGTATCTTCCGTAATAGACCGAGCGGGCAAACTGATCACCGACGTTGATACATAATCGACAACCCTTGTGCAGAACCCTGTGACATTCCTTCCATACCATGTTCAGATTGTTGACATACTCCTCGTAAGTGTCGTTAAAACCGATCTGCGCCCCATTTCCATAATCTTTCAGCTGCCAGTAGGGTGGAGACGTGATAACAAGATGAATTGACTCGTCCGGAACTTCTTTCATCCATCTTGAATCGCCGATGACGATCCTGTGCGTTGTCTCCATCATATCCCCTGCATCGCCTCGGGAATGCACTCGATGACATCTGTTGCAAGCAGCCCGTACCCGAATTTCCGGAATGCGAGATCGCCTGCCGTCCCTGCGATGAACGCGCCGGCTGTTGCCGCGGCGGGCGCACCATGCGTTGCAAGCAGCGCGCCGACCACGCCTGCGAGCACGTCTCCTGTGCCGCCGACTGTCATCCCTGCGTTGCCGGTGTGGTTGGTTCTGACATCCTCTCCGTCAGAGATGACATCGATCTCTCCTTTGAGCAGTGTGACGACACGGTTTCTTGCAGAGAAATCCATGACCAGTTCGCAGCGCTCATCAAGGTCTGCTGCCACAGTCCCGCCAAGTTGCTCAAATTCGCCTGCATGTGGCGTGACGACCGGCATCGCTGCCCGCCCCCGATCCGGCAGCGGCATCTCAAGCGCGTGGAGCGCATCGGCATCGATCACGAACCGCGTGTCAGGATTTGCCGCGATAATCTCTAAAACCGCTTCTGCGGTCTTGCTCTCGCGTCCAAGCCCCATCCCGATCATCACGACATCGTGCCTCCGAATCAACGCATTGATCGCCCGGGTGTCGTCATGCGCCAGATACCTGCTGGAGAGCGCATGCACAATCAGGTTCGGCGAAAATCCCGCGATCACCTGTGCAGCACTCCGCGGCGTTGCGACCGTTACCCAGTCGGCGCCTGTCCGCAGCGCGGCAAGTGCGGCAAGTGCGGGCGCGCCCGTAAACGCACCGCCCCCGATCACAAGCACTCTGCCGCTGTCTCCCTTGTGCGATCCTGCTGATCTGGCAGGGGGCAGGTCTCCGGTGCCAGCGATCCGCTCAGCCCGCGCAGGAATGCCGATCTCTGCGACCTCGACCTCACCGGCAACCCCGGAATATTCGAAAAGCCCGGTCTTTCTCCTGTGAAACGTGACTGTCAGGTCTGCGCGCACCGAATACTCGAGGTGGTCCGGATCAAAGCCGGACGGGACGTCCACCGAGAGAACGAATGCATCCGAAGCGTTGATCATGGCGATGGCGCTTGCTGCCGGCTCACGAACACGTCCCCGCACACCTGTGCCGAGCATGGCATCGATGATGACGTCCGCGTCCAGCGCTTGTAGTTCGGAAGAGTCCCTGATCTCACGGATATTCGCACCGAGATTCTTTAGAATCTGCCAGTTCTGACGTGCCTCATCGGTTGCAATATTGCGAGCACGCCCCAGCAGCAGTATTTCAGGATTATAGTTAAGAAGATGCCGTGCCGCAACAAACCCGTCGCCGCCGTTGTTGCCAGTGCCTGCAAGAATGATGACCGTCCCGCGATCGAACCGTGTGCGAACCACGCGGGCAACATGAGCGCCAGCGTTCTCCATCAGTTGAAGCGGGAGTAGTCCGATACCTGCGCAGTTACGATCGATCCGGCGCATCTCAGACGGGGTAATCTCGGTTTTCATTCGTTTTCTGTTCTGTTTAAGTCTGTTCAATCTGTTGCAGGTCTTTTCACCGTGATCGGAATCAGACCTGCTTCCAGTTCCCTGATCGCTATGTCAATGGGCTCTCCCGTATCCGGTGTTATCAGCACCGGCGCACCCAGTGATATCTGGAGCGCCCGTGCGCCGATGATGCGAGCATATTCATATCGCGTGTATTGATCCAATGTGGTTGCAACCTCCTGTTTTAGTCTATGTGATACACCGCAGATAAATATCTTCGCATCATGGAGGGGTAGCCTAAGAAGACACGATTACTCGCGCCTCCTCGTCTAAGAACCGCTCTGCGCCCTTGACCGTGCCTGAACTCCCGATTACATGGACCGCAACACGCACACCTCTGACCCTGTTTATCGTCGCAAGAACCGCCCGCGTATACCCGGTCCTGGTGTGTGCACACCTGACGATTCCCCCTTCCCGGTCAAACGAGAGCATCTTCATCCCGCACTCGCTGCTGCCGGCGTCTCCGAGCAGCGATGAGGCAGACCGGTTGAGTTCGTCGATGAAATCGCGTCTTGATACCGCACCCTCTGAGAGCATCTCAAAGGCAAGATAACGCTTCTTTTCGCGCAATGATGGGAGCAGCCGCATAGCCATAACCGAATCACCGTCTCATGATCTCTGCCGCCAGTTCTCTCTTCTTCATCGCTAATAGGTATATCGATATGATGATGCAGTATATTCCGAGGATCATGGTGATGCAACCCGCCCAGAGCAGGGATATCCATGGCACGATCCTGATGGATAATGGCACCACAGCCTCGGTTGATATGTGAGAGCGAGTTCCCTGAAACTGTATGTACACATCACGCCTGATGCTGCGATCGATCATCGGATCATGCACGTCCCCGTACTGGTTGGTTCTGACAAAAGCGGTCGCACCGTTGCAATAAAACTCGCCGTCCCTGTATACCGACAGATAAGCGATCTGCGTCCATGTGCCGTCAGGATTCTGGGTCACATCGAATTTGGTCAGTTCTACCGCCCAGCCATGCCCGATATCGTTCTTCGTGCCCAGTTCACTAACACTGTACGCGACACCCTCCTCGACGTCAAATGATGTGGT
>DAOVGO010000072.1 GCA_030672345.1 Methanosarcinales archaeon
CAGCGAAACAACGAGTAGTGTTTTCATCTGTTTCATCGTCTTTTACCTCCGGTTAGGTTATGTTCTGTTGTTCCGAGCGGTTTTTTGCTCGTATGTTACACTTGTCATCGTTATAAGATAAGCATACTTTCACTTTCCGACTCTTTAGCGCTTTATTATACTTTACCATCCTTCACCCACAGTTGTAATTTGATTTAGCCCTTTACCCCCCGGTCTTTTACTGATGCCAACGATGTGCGCGGTTGTTGGCTATTATGTCTGGATGGTCTCCGGATGTAATAATGGTATGGAATGGGGCTGCTTACGGAACCACGTGGAATATGGCGGGACTTTAGCGGTTGTTCAGATAACAGAGATCGACAAGATCCGTCCATTGTTCTCGTTCCCACAACTTCCCTCCAAAGTCCCCAATTGTTGTCCTCGATCATACCGTTCATCCAAGTCTCGTTTACTCCAAGTTTCGAACATCTGAGAGTAAATTGACAGCCCCGGTATGCGTGATGCCAGAGAAGATGAGCCCTCCGGATCACCCAAACACATAATACCACCGGCAGACAATTCTGATTCGAGAGAGGAAGAGCAGCCGCCGCGACACCGAGTCGTGAGGAAAGTCCCCCCACCACCGGACACATGGACGCCGAAATGGCGTAGGGCGAGAGTTCTGGCTCTGACACAGAAACGATACCATGATATGCCAATGCGGTGATGCCGGATAGGCTGAGGTCGCATATCGTGGATGGAACGGTGAAACCCCGTGGGTGCAAGCCAGTACGGGGAACAGCGAGAAATCGCTGGCAGAGTCCGGCTGTATTCCCCGGGTAATGGCGCTTCAGTCGAATGCTGCTAAGAACAGAAGGGGGCTTACTCTCCTCACTCAAATCCCATTATAAACCTCTCCTAACCACATACATCGCCAGCCCGGAATATGATCAGCGCCACGTCGTGGTCATCTTCGATGAGTTTTCCATGAAACGGGTGGTCTCCGCAGACGATTATGCAAGAATCCGCGAGGGTGTGCCCGCAGATCTCTGCTATGTGCTGATCAATGCTCTCTGCCGCAAAAGCCAGATCATCGAAGCTCCTGCCTTCGTGCGCATACCGGTCGATCGCCCTGAAGTGCAACGCCATGAGTGTGGGCTCGTGTTTCAGAAGATCGATTGCGTGCTCTTTGATTGCTGCGTCGTACGCAATGATGTCCCTGCTGTCGGGCACGCCTTCAGAGAGTTTTATCTTCGTCTTCATGGCTGCCGCGCCATCTGCCTCGATGACGACTGCTGCCTTAACTCCGCATTCCTCTGCACGCTCAAGCACCGATTTGATCGACGATGTGAGCACATCAGCGGTGGTGAAGGTGCGATGAGTCGCAGGATAGCATCCTGAGAGAATCGAGGCGATCGCGGGCGTCGTATGGTCAGAGACCGCCTCGCACCGGATGAGGGTGCCTTTCACAGATACAGATGGCATCGAGGGCTTCAACCGCTGGTAGGTCGAGTAACCAAGACTGTCGACGATGATCAGCACCACTCGGCTGCACCGATGCATAAGATCTGCCAGTTCGGGTCTTACCACGCCGTCTGCGCCCGGAAGTGGCACACCGATCAGTTCGGCGATTGCCGGCGCAATGTCAACGAGGCTACATACACTCATTTGCTTGATAAAAACAGCTCAATCCATGATACATTGATCATGTCGCCCCGTTTCCCCTCCACCTCATCAGTCCCGATCTCGATATCGGTCACCACGATGTCGGTCATGTACCGGTTCCTGGTAACCTCGACAGCATCCACCGCACGCGAGATCGCATGCCCGCGTGCCTTCACCACCACATCGTCCGCACCCTTGTTGAACAGTGCCATGATCGCCATGACGTAATCCATCACACCCTTCCTTCCAACGAAGACGACGTTGTCATCTGTTCTGTCCGGCTGGATAACTGTGCCTACGCCGCCTGTTTCTGACGCCATATAAACAACCTCTCCGAAATCGCACTTGCAAATTCAGTTTGATTCTATATCACCAACTGGTATATAATGATGCCGTTTGGAAACGCTTATATCGCATGATCGAGGAAGAATAGATCAATGGCTAAGAAAAAAAGTAGCGGCGGCGGGCTTATGTCCTCAGCCGGTCTGATGAGATACTATGATGCCGACGAGTCGGCGGTACGCTTCGATCCGAAGACTGTGATCATCATCGGGGTCATCTTTGGCATACTTGCGATCACGCTCGGTATTATTTACGAAACCTGGCCCTGAATCGCGTTTTGTCATACCACTGTCCGGAAATATGGTAACTTTCAGGGCTGTCGCACCACCGCGTTGACCGCTGTTATCAATCGAATAAAAATCAGGTTGGAATATCTATCAAGATGCTATTGATAGACCCGGGGGGTTTTAATCTTGATAAGAGCAGCCCGAAGTTACGCCTTGTTCTTGTGCCTGAGTAAGGACTATAATCCTTCAAAAAGGGAAGGACAGGAAAACAAGAAGTTCTTTGTCTTTTCAACCAACATTACGTGATTCTTTGCATGTGGGATCTTATTTCATCTACAATCAGTCGATTGTCGGATTTCATAATCAGGTGAAGCACTACAATGAAGATGGAGAATTGGAATTGCGGCGGCGTCCGGGTCCGGTTTGATTGATCGCCTGATGTGTTGGTGCCCGCGCTCGCGGTTAACGGGAGCTTTCTGCTCCGGGTAGTATTTTTTGGCTGGTTCTGCCGGATCGTTCGGGAGGAGGTTTCCGGATGAGGGGGTGATGGGGTGTATCACTTCCGGAACTTGGGTCTGTTTCTGAAGTACTGAAAAATGATGCAAAGACTTATCTAATATCACGCCATTTATATCTATGGAGTGGTTCGATGGATATACTGTATACAATATTTATCGCCTTTGTCGCTATTTCGCTCATTGCAGGCGTGGCTGCCATGTTCCTCTGGGTCATGGTCTACCAGAACGTGCAGAAAGGATCGATCGCGTGGTTATTGCTCGCACTCACCGCCGTCTTCATGATCACGACCTCGATCTTCCCAACGATCGCGATCCAATATTCAGGGATCGAAGATGCGACGGATGCGATGCTCATGTTTCTGGCATTCTGGAGTGCTGTTTACACAAGCACCTTCGCAGGCGCCGGTTTTCTGATATACAGAGCGTTTCGGACCGTTCCGAAGGAGTATATCGGCGAGTTTCTCGTGGAAGGGATGGTGTGGTCTGTTCCCGAGGCTGACGAGGTGAGCCGCCTCTTTGGCAGGTCGGTACTGATCGAGTACACACCTGAGAGCCGATATGAGGATGCGGTGATCGAGGTCACGCTCCGGATCTTTGGCGAATGCCGAAATGCGGTGCTGATCTCAAACGAACCAAGGATATCCGAATATAAAGGCAGATTGCATGATTTGGTCGATATGGGGGCGATGAAATTCGTGGATATCTCATCAACAGCCGAAGAGATCAGAGAGAGCGATGGGATAGTTACTCTGCCATTGGACCGGATCGATCAATTTGCTAACCTCTTTGAACAGCTCCCAAAGGGGCTCTGGGTCATATTTGAACCGATAAGCCACATTATTTCCGAACAGGGCGTTGACAAAGCGTACGATGCCATTTCAAAGTCTATTGAGATATTTTCGAACAAAGAGTTCAATGTCATCGGACTGATCAACAAAGATGCGCACGAGAAGGATGTGGTGAGTAAATTCGAGGGGTTGTTCATCAATCAGGCACTCCTCACCACTGACAAGATCCGGGTGCAGAAAGGCAAGAAGGAAGAATACATCCGGATGATGGCTGGTGAACAGTTCTTTATCCACGCAGATGCAGATAAAGACGAAGATTGATGATTTGCCCTGCGCTTGATCTGTCGATGCTCAACTCTTCAGAAAAAATAATATTAATCAGCCACCCTTTCTAAGAGCTATCAATCAACATCGATCAAGCGCCTCAGGTCTCATAGGGTTCATCACCTGTTCAGCCACGGTATCATCATCGGCGCCTGCATATCCAAAAATCAGAACCATTTCCCCGCGGAACCGACCGCATGCACGATCAGGTCGGCGCATAACCTCATATCCTCAAGCGAGAGCACCTCGACCGGCGAATGGATGTACCGCGTCGCCATGGAAAGAACGCCTGACGGGATTCCCTCGCGGGTCAGACTGATCGCTGTCGCATCCGTGGTGCCGCCATCTGAGACGTCGAGCTGGTATGTGATCTTGTTCTCATCAGCGGTCTTGCGCAGCCACTCCAGCACCAATGGGTGCGTGATCACGCCTCTTCCACCTGCATCCATCACTGTTATGACAGGACCCTTTCCGACTGCCATCGCTGATTCTGTTTTGGTGATGCCAGGATGGTCGCCTGAGACGCAGACGTCGAGTGCAATCGCAACGTCCGGGTTCAGCCCGAATGCAGACGTCCTTGCGCCTTTCAGCCCGACCTCCTCCTGGACCGTGAAGACCGCATGCACGGTCGGCTCGATATCGCTTTCGCTGATCCGTTTCATCGCTTCGATCAGGAGCGCAACGCCTGCACGGTCATCGAGGGCTTTTCCGGTGATCCTGTCGTTTGCAAGCAAAACGAGGTTGCGGTCGATCGAGATCGCTGTTCCGACCTCGATTCCCATCTCAGCAGCATCCTCTGCTGACGATGCGCCGACATCGATGAACATGTCCTTTGCATCCACCGGCTTCTTCTTGTCCTCCTCTTTCATGACATGCGGGGGTTTTGACCCGATCACTCCAGTGCATGGTTTTTTTGAGTGAACGACCACCCTCTGGTTGAGCAGTGTCTGATCAAACCATCCGCCGACCTTCACGAATCTGAGGAAGCCCTCGTCATCGATGTGCTTGACAGCAAGCCCGATCTCGTCGAGATGCGCGGCGAGCATAACGCTTGGGCTTGCACCCTTCTTTGTGAATATCAGGTTGCCGGGCGCATCCACCCTGAGATCTCCGTATGGGGCAAGTTCGTGCTCAACGATCGCACGAACACTGCCCTCGTATCCGGAGATTCCATGTGCATCCGATAATCGCTGTAATAAGTCTCGCATGTCTGTGATTATCCGAACAGTGCTCCAAGTCCTGCCATTCCTGCCTCTTCTTCCTCTTCCTTCTTCTCTTCTTCCTTTGCCTCTTCAGCCGCTGGCGCCGCCTCTGCTGCCGGTGCAGCCTCTGCTGCCGGTGCAGCCTCTGCCGCGGCTGGTGCCGCTGCAACTGGTGCTACCGCTGCCTGTGCGATTGCACTCTCGATGTCAACACCGTCAAGCGCGGCAACAAGCGCCTTCACTCTTGTTTCATCCACATCGACGCCAGCTGCATCGAGTATGCTGGTAATTCCCTGTTCGGTTACATCCTTCTCTGCGTTGTGCAGTACCAATGCTGCATATATGTATTCCATATTTATTTCACCTCTGATGATTGATTATTCGTTTATCGTTTTGCCGTGTCATCCGAAGAGAAGACCAAGCCCTTCTGCTGCTTCCTCTTCTTTCTCTTCCGCGGGTTCTTCTTCTGACACTTCCTTTGATCCTTCTCCGGCTGCCTCTCCCGCTTTCTCTTCTGTTCCCTCTTCAGCAGAAACCGCTTCCTCTGCTGCCGCCTTTTGCGGGAGCAAAGCCTGTAAAGCCTCGCCCAGTGCCGCAGGGTCGTCGATGCTACATGCGAGCGATATCGCCTTCGACTGCGCCATCGAGAGCAGCGTATCGACGATATCAGGCTCAGGTATGGCAGAATTTATGCCAAGGTTCCTTGCGCCGACGGCTGCCTGTGAAAGCAGCGTCCGAATCGTTGCATTCGACGGATATGTGATGCCGATGGCAAGATTGAATGCGCATGTGGCAGCTGTTGCAAAGTTGTCGGTATACTCTGCCTCGTCGATATCCAGAACGCCTGCCTCAAGCACCGTACCGGCATCATAGACGGCACGGAGATCGAGACCGACGGTCATCGGATAGATCTCAAGACGTGCGAGCATCTTAGAGAGCGCCTGTGATACTGGCTCGCCTGCCTGCGCAACCACCTTCGTCTCCTTGATCACGACCTTGCCCTTATCGATTTTGGCTGGTATGCCGGCACTCTGCAGATCGCCCACGACCGGTCCCGGATTAAAGGAGGTCGGACCCGCTTCCACCACGATATCTTCAGGTGCGGATGCGCCTGCTTTGATCGGAGCGCTTGTTTTGCCGGACTTAAGCAACTTGAAGAGTTTGAACGGGTTTAAGTCTGTAAAGATGAGTGCGGTCTGATCAGTGATATATGGCTCCATCGAACGGATGTTGTCATCGCGCTGATCGAAGGCGCGGTGCATGAGGTTGTTTCTGTAAATGCGGAGTTTTGCGATGCCTTTTAGATTGCGGCGCATCTCCTGCAACTGCTTTGCCGGTATGTCACGGATTCCTACGATCCCTACAACCGGATACTCACCTGCCAGCCGCTTGATATTCTCGATCTCGTCGATCTTCCACTGCGGAATGTGTGCCGTGCGGTGTTCTGTCATTGCATCCATAACAATTCACCTCACCTTCGCAGATTTGCCCATCGTCGTTGTCACATAGATGGACCTGATGTTCTGCACACCCTTGTCCAGCACATCTTCGAGTCTGGTGATCACTGACTCGATATTTTCGGCAAGCTCGTCGGCTGGCATGTTCCGCCGACCGATCGGCGCATGGAACGTCTTTCGGTCCTTTGACCTGACTCTTATGCTGTTCCGTATCTTGTTGATGATCTGGGCGATGTCCTTATCCGGCGTCAGCGGCTCTGGCATCTTGCCCCGGGGACCAAGAATCGCGCCGAGCTTCTTTCCTATGACTGGCATATAGGTAGTCTCAGCGATGAAGAAGTCATGTGCATTTGCAAGATCCCTTGCCTTGTTTTTGTCATCGCCATACTCATCAATCGTATCAGGGTCGATGATTAAGTCGGCACCCGCCCTCTCTGCCGCAAGCGCGGTTTCGCCCCGCGCAAAGATCGCAACCGAGATCGGTCTGCCAAGCCCGTGCGGAAGTATGATCTCTTCGTCCACCCGAAATCGCGGCTGGCTCAGATCGATATTCTTCAGATTGATCGCCAGTTCCACACCTTCAGCGAAGTTTCTCTGGGGGGATTCGTCCAGTATTGTGTTAACGGCGTTTATCGTTTGTTCGTTCATGAATCACGCACCACCGTAGTCGTAACGACATGGTCAGTCTGCTACGGATGAATTATAGTACACTGATCGGATTGAACTTTAATGTATCGGTTTTTCGAGGGGGTGCGGTCAGCCGTGGCAGCAGCCAGCCTTCAACTCCCGCGCAAGTTCCTCGATCCGTTCCGGCACATCCACGCCGTCCGCGATGATATCCACAAACGCGGAGCCAACGATCACACCATCCGCCCCCGCCTCGATGATGGCAGACGCCTGATCCCCGGTTGATATGCCAAACCCGACAGCAAGCGGCGTTGTTGTGTGGGTTGTGCTGCGTACAGCATCGATCAAGGAGAGCGTCGATTCCGCGACATCGGCTCTGGCGCCGGTGACACCGGTTCTCGCAACGAGATAGATGAAACCGGAACCAACGCCTGCGATCCTCTTCATGCGTTCTGGGTACGTGGTCGGCGCAATCAGGAAGATCAGGTCAACCCCGTGCCTCCTGCACTGCATGGCAAGATCCTCCGACTCCTCAACCGGAAGATCAGGGACGATGATGCCTGTAATCCCGCTATCCACGCAGTCAGCAACGAAACGTTCGAGCCCACGCTTGAATATGAGGTTGTAGTACGTCATCACGACAAGCGGAACCTCTCCACTCACATCCAGCGATCTGGCGAGATCGAAGAATATGTCAGGGTTCATGCCGGCATCAAGCGCCCGTTCGATCGACGCCTGAATCGTGGGACCATCAGCGATCGGATCGGAGAACGGGAGCCCGAGTTCGATTATGTCTGCGCCGCCGCGCACCAGTGCATGCACGATCGCCGCGGTGTCGTCTGGCGTTGGGTCGCCCGCACAGATGTATGCGATGAGTGCACCCTCGTCGCGGGTTTTGAGTTC
>DAOVGO010000158.1 GCA_030672345.1 Methanosarcinales archaeon
TGCCCCCTCCGCAAGCGGTAATCGATCAACCTGAGTATCCCGCGCAGCGTGTACACCTCTCTTGCGGTCAGTTCAGCCCGCCCGAATATCCGCCTTAACATCAGCGTCGTCTTATGCTTCTTGTGTGCCGGATACCCAAGATCACAGAGCACACTCTCAAGATGTTCGTACAGCAGGTCGAGGTCATACCGATCCGCAAGCAGAATCTCCCCGATCTCGATATCTGATAGCTCGTACAACACAACTGCGACAGCGTGCGAGAGATTCATGATTGGATATTGCTCGGCTGTGGGGATGCTCATCAGCATGTCGCACATCATGAGTTCTTCATTCGTGAGCCCGTGATCCTCCCGCCCAAATACGATGGAAACGACAGAAGCCTCGCCTTTTGTGCCGCTTAACTTCTCACGGATCCGCTCCGGCGTATACGCAGGCATCCTGATATGCCGTCCAGTGGTCTCCCCGCGCATTCCGGTCGTCCCGATGATAAGATTGGAACCTGCGGCAGCTTCTCCGAGTGTCTCGAAGACCCTCGCACCCTCCAGCAGATCATGGGCGTGCTGAGCCATCATCCACGCTTCATCGTCGATAGGGCACGGATTAACCAGTGCAAGGTCATGATATCCGAAATTTTTAAGGACGCGGGCAATCGAACCGATGTTACCCGCGTACAGAGGTTCATTCAGGATTATTCGTATGTGCATACACCAGAGCGCAGCATCTATTTAGCAACGGCTTTATCGGATCGTTTTATCCGCCTTCGCCTTGCACCAGATGATAAGTAGCGCTGAGCAGGTCCTGGTCGCTTGTGTTTCACATTGCTATGCTCTACCAGCCGAACTTTTCCTTTCCGTCCCTTAATCTTTACCCATTCAATACTTCCTGTCTTTCCCATTGTGTTACACCTCTATATCTTACCGTATTATTACTTCCATCACGCATCATACTTCTGGCAATCTCGAGATCGATTGACGAATAGCCTCGTCAGGGTCTCCCGGATTCACCATCTTTCCGTCACGGACCTCTTCAGGGATCTTGATCCAGCGGTCGGTGCTCACCTCTTGCTCGATCAGTGACATCGGGAAGATCGCGGAGAGGTCGTCTGGCGTTATCCGTTCTTTCGTCTGCGGATTCAGCGGCGGATCAAGCGGTGTCAGAAGGTCCGCCTGGATGTTGTACCACCGCTTTGGCAGTTCGTTTTCATCAAGCAGGATTTTTGTGGTCTCCATTGCAACGTCTCCAGTGTCTAAATGCCTTGCGTCTGGATATTCTTAAGAGTTGTGGTGTATTTCAGTAACATTTATATATGTTCATGCGAAACATACGACTAAATGGATTGCATCTGGATAAAAATGCAGAAGGGGTATGGATGAACAAACAAAGAGATATCCTCATAGAACGGCTCGAACAGAAGTTGATGGAACGAGATCAGGTGATTGCAGAGATGGCGCGACCCCAGTCGGTGTCAGATGACCGTATCGTCGCGCTTGAGGCGCAGGTGCGAGAGTTGAAGACTGATGTACATGCATTATTAAACGAGTTACTCTACCAGAAAACGATCATCGAGGAACTCCAGCAGGGAGGGACCTCAGGTCAGATAAAACGCGGAGTAAATCGGTCTACTGAGTACATCATAGCGGAAAACACTCCGGGAGCGTATCCGGGCAATACCGGGCAGAGTGATGTCATCGTCGTCGAGTAAGCGCGCAACACATAACACATAATACACCTCAGGACTATTCAGGAGTCAGGTGGAGGTTTGGGTGTATATCAAGGAAATAGAGTTTGACAACTTCAAATCCTTCGGGAAAAAAGTGAAAATACCGCTTTTCAACGACTTTACTGCGGTATCAGGACCAAATGGCAGTGGAAAGTCAAATATAGTGGATGGTATCATTTTTGCACTCGGTTTGTCAGGTTCAAGGACCATGCGCGCCGAGAAACTGACCGATCTGATATTTAACGGGAATGGGAACGGCGGTAAATGTAAAGAGATCGATTCCGCACAGGTTACGATCAGATTCGATAACAGCAACCGGGATTTTCCTCTCGATGATGACACCGTCGAGATCAGGCGCAAGATCAGGAGGACGAAAAGCGGGTATTACAGCTATTATTACTTCAATGGCAGGGCGTGCGCGCTTTCTGAGATACATGCGAACCTTGCTAAGGTCGGGATACGACCCGACGGCTGTAATGTGATCATGCAGGGTGATGTGACAAGAATCACCGAGATGACCCCGTTTGAGCGCAGGAAACTCATCGACGAGATTGCAGGCGTCTCAGAATTTGATGAAAAGAAGGAACGTGCGTACAGTGAGTTGGAGGCTGTGCGCGAACAGATCGAGCGGGTAGATATTATCCTGTCAGAGGTGGCGCAGCAGCACAGGAAACTGAAACGTGAGCGCGATCAGGCGATGAAGTACCAGTCACTCAAGGACGAACGGAAACGCTATGAGGCGTTCACAGTCCTTGCAAAGCTCAAGAATGCGACGCACGAACAGAAAACGATATCAGATGAGATTTGCAGCAAACAGAGTCTTGAAGATGAGTTATCATCTGACGAAACTGACAAAAGAGAGAAGCTCAATGAAACAGACTCTGCTCTGAGAGATTTAAACGAACAGATCATGCATAAAGGTGAGCATGAGCATATCCGGATCAAGAAAGAGATTGAGGACATCCGGGGCGATATTTCCAGGTTGATGGATTCAATCGAACTACTCGACCATGATATTCATGATATCAACAAGGAACGGCAGCGGTTGTTCATCGAGATCGATGAGACAAAGACACTGATCACGGAGTGTGAGAAGAGGGTTGATGACGAACATCTGCGAAAGGAGAGTATTTCAGCCGAGATCGAAGCAAACGAGTCAGAATTGCTGCTGATCCGTAGTAAGATCAGTGAAGTGGATGCAAAGTATGCAGATAAGCGAGATCAGTTGGATGATGAACGGAGGAAGGCAGAAGTTGCGAAATCCACCAAAAATGAGCATCTACGCGAACAGGACCGATTGCTGGATGCAATCAGGCGTAAGAGCACCGAAGAGCAGGAGATCGGATCCGATATCGAGGAAGCAGAGCGCAGCATCAGATCGGTGGATGCTGACATACGGAATTTGAAAGAGGAGATCGAGGAGGTGGAGCGCAGCATACAGACCCTTGTTGGCGACCGAACCGATCTTGAGGCGAGTGGATCGAAGCTGAAACCCGAACTCACCCGGGTCGAGAAGCATCTGCAGGATGTATATCAGGAATATGCCAGAGCAGAGGCGCGTGTCAAGGCAGCTGAGGATTTACGCTACCCACACGCCGTAAAAACGATTTTAAAGGCGAAGGATATGCGAGAACTGCCAGGGGTGTACGGTACGATTGCGGCGCTTGGCAGGGTCGAGCAGCAATACGCCACTCCGCTCGAGGTTGCTGCCGGAGCACGCATGCAGAACATCGTGGTGGAGAGCGACGAGGTCGCCGCCCATGCAATCAACCTGTTGAAGCGAAAATCGGCAGGAAGAGCGACACTTTTGCCACTTAACAAACTCAGAGCCAATTTTTCATATAACAACCTGCCAAACATCGACGGAATAGTCGATTATGCGATAAATCTGGTGGACTTTGACCCGAAGCTTGAAATGGCATTCAGATATGTGTTCCGTGATATGGTGGTGGCTGATACGCTTGATACCGCGAGGAAACTGATCGGAGATTACAATCTGGTCACGCTCGATGGCGAACTGGTCACAAAAGCCGGTGCCATGACCGGTGGATCGAGATCTGATCATGGGGCGCACTTTGCAGCCATCGAGCAGGAAAAACTGGTAAAACTTGCAGAACAGATCACAGAATATGACTCGCGCAAGAAAAGTCTTATCGACAGGATCGATTCACACGAGCGCCACATCTCATCGATAAATGCCGAGATTGATCTCTATGAGAAGGAGATTGCAAAGAAACAACTCCAGATCGAGGAAATTGCAGGAAGAACCGACCGTCTTAGCGCTATCATCCAGGAAAAGCAACAGGCTCTCGAAGATATCAAGAAAGAACGTGAAATCATCCGCAAACAGGCAGAAGAGAACGAATCAACGATCACATCCGAGACAGAGCAGATACGCAAGCTCATGGAATCGATCGCACAACTGGAAAGCGAGTTAAAGGATTCGGAGATCCCGGCTCTCAATGAGCAATCCAACAAAATAACCTCTGAAATCAATAGATTAAACGAAAGAATACGCGATATTGAGACAAACATAAAGTCAATACTTCTTGAGTCTGATAATGCAAAGGCAACGCTTGAAAATGATAACAACCGCACAAAAGAACTTGAAACTCGAAAAAACGATCATCAATCAAAAATTGTGCAGCACAAGGAGAATATCACAGCTTTCGAGACCGGGCTCGATGAGAAGACCGCCAGAGCAGAGCAGCTCGATCAGGAACTCTCTTCTCTGCAGGAGGAGCGCGCAACCATGCAGAAGAACCGAGATGATGCGCTTGCATCACTAAGCGACGTGCAGAAACGCCTCAATCAGGTGCGCTGGGACACGCAGGCGCTGATCGCAACCAGAGACGCGTTAAACGAGCAGATAACCATTCTCCGCAATGAAATCGAGGAACAGAACATCGACGAATCGGGTGAGGTGCCATCCGAGGAGGAGGTGCGCACCCGCATCCGGTCAATCGATGTGGCGATCGAAAAACTCGAACCTGTCAACATGCGTGCGCTTGAGGAGTATGAGGCGGTGGAATCAAGAGCGTCCACACTCAAACTACGTAAAGAGACACTTTCTACCGAGCGAGAGGCGATCATCGATCGGATCGAAAAATACGAGCAGTTGAAGAGAGAGACGTTCTATAATTCCTTCGATGACATCAGCAATCACTTCAAATCCATTTTTGCGGAGTTGTCTGGTGGATACGGTGAATTGATCCTTGAAAATCCGGATGATCCGTTCGCAGGCGGCATGACGATCCGGGCGAAGCCTGCCGATAAGACGCTTCAGCGAATGGAGGCGATGTCTGGCGGGGAGAAGAGCCTGACTGCGCTGGCGTTCATCTTTGCGATCCAGCAGCACCACCCGGCACCGTTCTATGCATTCGACGAGGTCGATATGTTCCTTGATGGCGCAAATGCCGAGAGGATCGCAGCCAGAATCAAGAAATCTTCAGAACGTGCACAGTTCATCGTTGTTTCTCTGCGAAAACCGATGATCCATGCGGCAGCCCGCACAATAGGCGTTGCAATGCAGGAAAACGACATATCAAGCATCACCGGAGTAAAGTTGAATTAGGGATCCTTCGATCAACGTTTAAAGCGCGTCCCAGGGTCTTGTATAGGGGTTGATCAGATATTTGCGGAGAACATCTGAAAATGGGTGCTTGATCGATCTTGACGAGTCTGGTTGCATGAATAGGTGTGAGGACCTGTAAACCAAGGCGTTGAGATGAGCTGGAACTTTCTGCTACATCCGCGCTTTCGCCGCCCTGACACGAGGCGACCGAGACAATCTATATATGCCGGACAAGCACACACAAGCTCACAACAACCAGAAAGGTGATGGACGATTGAGGTTTCACTCGCACTCCCGGCATACAACGAAGCAGAGAGACTAAAAGACACCGTAACAAAGACGGCGGATGCTTTAAGCAAAATAACCTCTTCTTTTGAGATTATTATTGCAGAAGATGGAGCAACTGACGGAACAGATGAAATTGCCGAGAAGCTGGCGTCTGAATATTCTTATGTGGTGCATCTGCACAGCGATGAGCGGCTGGGTCGTGGAACTGCGCTCAATCGTGCATTCAAATCTGCACACGGCGATATTCTTGTTTATATCGATGTTGACCTCGCAACCGACATGAAACACCTTCCCGAACTGATCGATCAGATACGGAGCGGATACGATCTTGCGACAGGGTCGCGCATGATGCCAGAAAGCGATGCCATGCGATCGGCAAAACGCGGGATTGCAAGCAAGGGATTTAATTTTCTGGTGCGAACGGTGCTCGGATCAAAATTATACGACCATCAGTGTGGATTCAAGGCGTTTAGGCGGAGTGCGCTCCTTGATCTGCTGGATCAGGTCAGGGATGAGCACTGGTTCTGGGATACCGAGATTCTGGTTCGGGCAGAGCGAGCCGGTTATGCGGTGGCAGAGTTCCCGATCAGGTGGAGACCGGGAAGCTCCACCAAGGTCGATCTGATGAGGGATGTGGTTGGGATGGGTGCAGCGATTCTCAGGTTGCGGCTGGAGTTCGGATTTAAATGAAGATAAAAAAGCGCAGCATCATCATAACCTCATTTCTCGCGGTTTTAATCCTGTTTCTGATAATAAAACTGGTCGGAAAGGAGGATATCACAGATGCGCTGCATACCGCATCTCCTGCGATCGTAGCACTCTCCATACCGATCTATCTGATCTCCTGGCCACTGCGTGGCATGAGATATCAGCGGATCCTCATGCGGATGGGGCATACACATGACCTGAACTTTCTGGTCGGCTGCATCGCATTGAGCCAGTCTGCGAACGTGATTCTTCCAGCCCGCATAGGGGACGTAACCCGCGCATACCTGCTCAAGAGGATGAAAAATATTCGGCTGACCACTGCGATCTCCTCGCTTGCCATCGAGCGGATATTCGACATCCTTGCGATCACCCTGATCGGCGCACTCGCCATCATAGTCGCCAGTGGATTGCTGATTGACCGGTGGATTGAAAATGTCCTTGCTGCTGCAGGGCTTCTTCTGGTAGTCATATTCGTACTGCTTGTTCTGTCCCTGAAGATTCGCACAAAAATCGGCGGAATAGCGATGAGTTTTGTCCGTGAGATCGCAAGGGTGTCCACCAATCCGGGTGCCTTTTTCACCATTCTTGGAGGTTCGCTGCTGGTCTGGTTCTTTGATACCCTCACATGCTTTGTGATCATGAGCGCGTTTTCGGTGGATACACCGCTTACCCAAACCACCATGATCGCGGTCATCTTCCTTGCGATCGCTGTCGGGAATCTCGCAAAGATCTTCCCGATCACGCCCGGTGCGATAGGGACGTACGAGGCTGCACTGACTGCGATATTCAGTCTCGGCGGCATCGATCCGGGCATCGGGTTTGCCACCGCCCTGATCGACCATGCCGTCAAGAACTCGGTGACACTATTCTTTGGAAGCGTGTATCTCTCGCACTTCGGTCTGAGCTGGACGCGGCTGGTGGAGCAGGGATAGGCGGCGCAGCCATCTCTCGGTGCTGATTTTTGGGCAGAGCATATCAGGGCACGAACCCCACGAATCCGATTGTGGCAAAGTTGGAGTGATTTCACCGTAAAATTCGGGGGACTGCCGCATTACACGATGCTGGCGCCCCCACAGCACACCGACAATCTTGCAGTAATATTTAAGATATGATCCGCCGAACGTTGGTTGGAACCAGGTGACCACCCCATGCCCCCCACCCACCCCCATCGAGCCGGACGTACGCAGATTAGCTGGTGTTGTAGAAGTATCCTCTTACTGGCTATTCTGGCTCTGATATGTGGCATGGTTGCGTCAGCGGACAATGATCAATCACAGGACTGTACACCGGCGATGATCGATGCTGGCAGCACCAAGATACCAACGCAGCAGAATCCCATCGATAACAGGACATCGGTGAGCTATCCCTACTCAGATCCAATGGAGTGGCTCCTCTTTTATCAACTGGGTCCTGCTGAGGTTGATTATGGGGGTGAGACGTTCAAAGAGGCGGGGGGGCTGGCTGTGGATCCGACAAACTACATCGTGAATGGTGATTTTAACAATGGTAACGAGACTGGTGCCAATGACTGGACAAACATCTCCAACACATCCATAACAACGGAGTGGAACGGCACAGGGGGAAATCCAGGTGGGTTCATGCGGATGTATGCTGAGGGGGATGTTTCCTCCGATGAGGAAGGTTATGCCAACCAGAGTTTTACATATACTGGTAAAACTCGTCCTGCCAGTGCATATCTCAGTTTTGACTGGAATCGCACCACAAATCTGGGAGAAGGTTTGGACAAGAAGGCACATCTCTATGTTGAATTGAAAAAACCAGGTGCTAACAGTTACAATATACTATGGTGCAACAATACATCATGTGTTGATCAAAGCTGGGTTACTGTGTCTAATCTCGATATTAAAGACAATTTCACCGCTGCCGGGACGTACGATCTCAGACTTCGAGTGGAGATGGCGTTTTCAGGTGGTTCCGAATATGCGGATATAAGATGGGATAATGTTGTGCTCAATATTACAGAGCTAACACCACCAGCAAGTATCACGAATCTGCATAACACGACCTATGAGGAGCGATGCATCAACTGGAGCTGGGCAGATCCG
>DAOVGO010000015.1 GCA_030672345.1 Methanosarcinales archaeon
GGAATGTGCGGTACGGGCTGCTGACGATGCTCTTTGTCGTCTTCATCGCAAATTCTTACATCGTGTTCAATGTGGCAGGCAGTCTCCTGCATCTGCCGGTTGTCAGCCACGAGCAGGTCTCCGGGCTCTGGGCGTCCACGAGGGTCATACCTGACACGATCAACGAATTCCCGTACTTCAGTTTCATCTTCGGAGACCTGCATCCACATGTAATCTCGATTCCGTTCCAGTTGCTTGCGCTTTTGCTAATTCTCAATATTTATCGGTCCAAAAGCGGCGGAATGAGGATGTATGGCGAGAGCCGTGCCTGCATCCTTGCCGGAATGCTCCTGCTTGCACTCTGCATCGGAGCGCTCTTCACGGTGAATGCGTGGGATTATCCGGTGTATTTATTTCTCTTCGCCACAGTGGCTCTGGCTCAGCAGTACCGCACAGCCCGCCTCAAAGACGCCACACTCCCGGTCGCAATCGTCGCGATACTGAGCATAGTTCTGTTCGCTCCGTTTTACCTGGATTTTCAGGGCACAGGTGCATCCGGGATCGGGATCGTGCATCAGAATACGCTGCTCATCAATTTCATCGAAATCTTTGCGCTCTTCATCTTTCTGGTATTTTCATTTCTGATTTCACATCTGAATCTCAATAAGATGTATGTGATCACTTTGATACCGGTAATCCTTCTTTCCTTGATCTTTTTCCAGATACTGCTCGTTGTTATTCCATTGATCCTGCTGTGCATCTATTTACTGTCCGATCAGGTATCATTCGGTCAGGATACGATGGATAATCGCTTTGTTCTGATTCTTGTGCTTACAGGCGCGCTGCTCGCCCTCTTCTGCGAGATATTCTATCTTAATGACCACCTTGGCGCGCCCAATGAGCGTATGAACACTGTATTCAAGCTATACCTGCAGATCTGGATTCTGTGGGGGATCGCAGCCGGATATTCTGTGTATTCGATATATTCCAGGTATTTCGCACAACCCGCGTATTCCACACAACCCACACGCTCCACCGAGCCGCCGTCGAAGCGACCCGGCAGCAGGATTTCCGATAGCTGGATTAAATCGATATGGACGGTTATATTCTGCATACTCATCGTTTCCTGCTGCATATATCTGTTCACAGGTACGTGCTCGAAGATAACGCTTGATCACAACCCACCGACGCTGGACGGGATCGAATACCTAAATGAATCAGAGAGAGGCGCGTATCTGGTGATTTTGTGGATCCGCAGCAACATCGCCGGAACGCCGGTCATCCTTGAGGCGCCAGGGAGGAGTTACTCGACAGGTTCGAGAATTTCCGCATTCACAGGTCTGCCAACGGTCATCGGATGGCAGGGGCATGAGATGATGTGGCGAAAGGATCATGATGGCGTGAGACTCAGGACGGGTGACGTGGATGCGATCTACAGCACGCCGAGCATTAACTACGCGATCGGGCTGCTGAATAAGTATAATGTCACTTACATCTATATCGGGACAACCGAACGTGCGCGGTACGGCAGGGGCTCGGACAAGTTCGAGGATGAGGATTATTTCGAGTGTGTTTATATAGGATCGACTCGAATATATAAATTGAAGGGTTCACAGGATGGTGATCATGATGGAAAAGAAGCAATCAATGGAACGCATGGAAACCGGCATACCCGGATATGATGAACTGCTCGGTGGCGGTTTTTTCAAGGGCAGCGTGAATGTAGTCAGTGGCGGCACAGGTACTGGAAAAACGGTCTTCGGTGGAGAATTCATATATAATGGCGCAAAAGCCGGCAAGAAGGGTATGATCGTTCTTACGTCGGAAGAAACCGAAAGTATACGAAAAGAATGGTATACGGCATTCGGATGGGATTTCTGGGAGCTTGAGGAGTCCGGGGATGTTGTCTTTATTGATATCGCCGATCCGAGTCTGCGGCTCCAGAAAACCGTGGAGATTGCGCCGGATGAGCTGATCAAGAGCTTTAAAAAACTGCTTGAAAGCAAAATAAAGGACATAAATCCGGATTTGATCTTCATCGACTCGGTGGAGGCGCTGTTTCTGGCTATAGACTCGAAGTACAGGCTGAGGAGTCTGGTCGATGCCGTCTTCGATGTTCTGCGTAAGGCTCCTGCCACCTGCCTCGTCGTGACTGGCACGATCTTCGGCGTGAACGAAGTCATCGAGTACAGTGGCGATTCGATCACCAGCATAGGCATGGTGCGTGTCGGCAACAACCTCCAGCGCTCGGTTCATGTGGTCAAGCACAGAGGCTCTGCCATCATCAATCAGGTGCGTGTACTGCAGATAACGGACAGCGGCATCTCGGTGCTTTCGCAGTCGCCGTATCTGGATTTTTAGGGTAGACCTGGCGCCCAATGGTATTCGCGTGCATCCGCGATGAAAACAGGCATTTTAGAGCAGCCCAAAGAATCCTATGCCGGCGAGCGTGGCTGCTGTGACGATAACTCCCGCAAGCATGACGCCTCCAAGGATCGCTACGAGCGCATGCCTGAACTGTATCCCGAATACGAATGCCGCCGCACATCCGGTCCACGCACCGGTGATCGGCAGCGGGATTGCCACGAACAAGAGGAGCGCGATGGTGCCGTATCGCTCGAAGCCTGTATTGTGCCGGTGGTACGTGCGCGTGAATAGCCAGTTGAAGAAGACGTCCCAGAACACCCACCTCCGCAGGTAATCCGAGACCGATTCGAGAAACAGCAGAAGCGGCACAACTGGCAGCATGTTCCCGATCACCGCAAGTGCGTATGCCCTCAGCGGATCCATGCCGTACACACCGATGGCAATCGGGATCGCACCCCTGAGTTCTGCAACCGGCAGTGCTGCAATAAGCACCGTTGCAACCGGATGCGGCACCGATTCAAGGAGTGCGACAAGGGAATCGATCATGTATTGTTGTTATGGTGCCACCTTCGCATAACCTTTTTGTGATGTCTGGGGCTGGTTTGCGTCCCGACTACCGGTTAACCAAATCGGGATGGCACCGATGATTATTTATGCTGCGGCGTTTGATGGATTATGATGCCGGCAATCGTTGCTACAGGAGTTACAGGAGGCAGAATATGGGTAAAATCGCAGAAAAAGACCTTATACATATCAAATCTCTGGAAATTGCGGGTTTGGAGCTGCCATCTGCCGTGGCTGCGGATGTGTTGAGATGACCCGGTATTTCGAGGTGATGCAGAGGGATTGTGCAGCAAGGATCGGTAGATTGATGCTGGACCTGCGAATCGCAACACCAGCCATCCTGAATTCCGAATTGCTCCGCAGGCGTAAGGGCAGCATCATCGATTGCGGATCTGTATGGGATGATCATGTAATCGAATCGGCTGATCCGGACCGGCTGCTGATACTGCCGCACCGATCGCTGCCGCTGTATGCGCCGCAAGAACTGATCGACCGCTCTTTTAACCGCTCCTCCGAACCGTTTCGCCGCGATGGTGCGACAGGCGAGGTGATTCATCCGATGCAGACCGATGTACCGGAAGGACGCGATCTGTACGTGATCGGTGCGGCAGCCCTGCTCGAGAACCGGGCAAGGTTGCTCACAGGTACCGTGCTGAAACTGAAGAACAGCACCAGCCCGGACACCGCCCTGTATGCTCCCGCGCTTGCAACCCCTGAGAATCTTGCAGTACTGATCTATCTCGGGGTCGATCTCGTTGATGACACCGCTGCGATTATAAAAGGGTATCAGGATCTGTATCTAACACGCGAGGGCGAAAAATCGATCGATCGACTCCACGAATTCCCGTGCGCATGTGAGATCTGCACAAAAATCGAAACCCCGGAACGGTTGCAGAGCCTGCCTGCAACAGATCGTGCCAGACTGCTTGCGCGCCACAATATCATCAAACTGGACGAGGAACTGAGATTGGTACGCGAATGCATCCGTGACGGGAGCTTGCGTTGCTATGTGGAGAAACAATGCAGGTCTCGCCCATATCTCACGGCAGTTCTCAGATTACTGGATCAGGAGCACACGTATCTGGAAGAGAGGACCCCGACAGTGCGGAAAGGCACCCTGATCGCAAACACCGCCGAATCACAACGTCGCGTCGAGGTGACAAGGTTCGCTGAACGGGTAATCTCGCGGTTTGCTCCGCCAGATCCGCTTGGTACCCTTGTGATACTCCCCTGTTCGGCAAGAAAACCGTACTCGCGCTCGAGGTCACATGCAAAGTTCATCGATGCGCTCTCCGGGTACCGGCAGCGGATCCACGAGATCATACTGACGTCGCCGCTCGGTGTCGTTCCAAGAGAGCTTGAGACCGTGTATCCGGCTGCCCACTATGATATCGCTGTTACCGGGCAGTGGAGCCTTGATGAGACTGCATGGGTAGCCTCGTGCCTGCGTGCGTATCTGGAGAAGCATACGTACAGAAAGATCGTAGCGCATGTCAGCGGCGGGTTCGCAGAGGTCTGCAGGACTGTAGAGCATGATCTGGGAATCGAGATCACGTATTCTACGATCGAGGGCGAGGGTCCCCTATCAGGTGATTCGCTTGCCAGCCTGCGAGAGTCTGTTGTGAGAAGCGTATCGTCGCAGCCACCGCAGCCGCGCAGCAAAAAACCCGCTCTCAGAACGGTTCGTGCGATCGCTGATTACCAGTTCGGACAGGGCGCAGGAGTTCGGCTGATCCCTGACCACGCGCAGATAAAATCGAGCCGGTCCGGGTTCTGGGTATTTGCGGACGGCGCACGGATCGCAAGCTCCTCAGGATATGGCACGATCACGCTGACGCTTGCAGGTGCAGCCCGGATGCCCCCTGACATCTACCGGGTCGAGATCGACGATTTCCTGCCGAAAGGATCGATCCTTGCGCCCGGTGTTATCGATGCGGATCCGCAGATCAGGCAGATGGATGAGGTGATCGTCGAGGGCAAGATGGCGCTTGGGGTGGGAAGAGCGCGGATGAGCGGGCGTGAGATGGTCGGGTCAAGCCGCGGGGTTGCTGTGGATCTGCGAGCGGTGGAAGAGTTGTGATCGCCCAGGCCGGGTGGTGTGGATGATATTATGGATGATGTGGATGATATCCGGGCATTTTTAGTATTTTCTGGCAAGATGGGTAACCAAGGAGCATGGAATCGACCCCTTGATTTCAACTGGAGAATGGCAACCGGCAGCCACGGTCCACCGTGACAGAGGCTGTTTTGGTGCCGTGTGTGTCATGCAATGTTGTGTAACCGCCGGATCGTGCAAAAGAGGTTCTGGATGCTGTGCAGGCAAGCAGGTATGGCAGGGATGCTGAGATCGTGGGCGAGGTGGTCCCTCGAGTACGCAGGAAAGGTGGTGCGTACCCTGCTGGCAGTGACCGTTTCTTTCTTTCTATCATTACCGCTACCGTCCATCCGGATTAACTCCTGTGAGGCAAGTATTAAAGGTTTATCAGCCGATAATTCTCTTTCATGGTTCACGTAGCGAGGGATAAGAGAGCCACTCTGATATCGATAGGGGTGACTGCATTTCTGGCGATCATAAAATACGTTGCCGGTGTACTCTCTGGAAGTATCGCTCTCGTTGCTGATGCGATCCACTCCCTCACAGATGTGATCAGTTCCATCGCGGTCTTCATAGGTCTCGAGATTTCGGATCGCAAGCCAACAGAGGAGTTTCCTTATGGATTTTACAAGGCTGAGAACATAGTGAGCCTCTTCCTTGCCCTTGCGATTTTTTATGCCGGATACGAGATCATTCTCACGTCAGTCGGGGAGTTTGCAGAGGCAGAAGACCTGAAAAACATTCAGTTTGCAATCGCAGCCGCACTGACCTCTTTGATACTTGCCCTGCTTCTGAGCAGCTATAAGCTCAAAGTCGGAAGAGAAGAGAATTCGCCCAGTTTGATTGCGGATGGGAAGCATACGAGGGCGGATACGTACGCCTCCGCAGCAGTACTCGCCGGAATACTTGGAAACTACGCAGGCATCCATTTCCTTGATCCGGCTGCCGGCATTCTGGTCACTGGCTTCATCTTCAGATCAGGATACGAGATACTAAAAGGTTCGATAAAGGTTCTCCTGGACGCATCCATCGATTATGAGAGTCTCAACCGGATAAGAGAGCTTACATCCGAAACCCCCGGCGTCAGGAAGATATGCGCCCTTAACGCGAGAGGTTCCGGGAAATTCATATTTATAGAGATGGCGATCGAAACGAACCTGAGAGACCTTAAAAAGGCACATCAACTGAGCGATAAGATTGAAAACGTGATTAAATCGGAGATAAAAAATGTGGACAGGGTCCTGATACATATAGAGCCCGAGGCGAGGGAGTTTATACGGTATGCGGTCCCGTGTACCGAGAATAATGGTGTGGGGTCCGCGGTATCCTGGCACTTCGGGGAGGCAGAATACTTCTGCATATTCGACATGCGAACACGGGATGGCGAGCTCACCGACATGAGGTTCTTGAAGAACCCGTTTGCCATGCTGGAGAAGCGGAAAGGTCTCAGGGTTGCTGAGCTTCTGGTCGCAGGTGATGTGGATAAACTGATCACAAAAGAGAGCATCGCACAAAAGAGCGCGTTCTATGTCCTGGAAGATGCTTATGTGGACTTTGAAGAGACCGATTTCGATACCGTCGGGGAGATCATCGAGGGCATGATGGTGGATGTAGAGAACGCAAGAGAGGATGTAGCAGGATAAGCGCTCGACCGGATGTGGAATCTGATGGAAGATCGATGTACGATCTGATTACCTCGCTCATGGGTTTTCCGTCTTTTTTGACCGTTCCTTCATCACGAGATACTGTTGCCGATCGAGCTGGAAGTTCTTTGCACTGATCAGAAAACTGTTGATCAGCGATGCCTGCTGCCTGCTCCACACCTCATTTGGCACTGACTTCACCCACTCGCTGTAGCGTCTTATGAACATCAGACGCTCGCTCTGGTTCTGTTCTCTGTCAAATTTCAATTCCATACCCGGTCACATCTACGATATTAAACTCTTCGAGGAATTTTTTCAGCGTTTTTCTGTTTATTTCATCTTTAAAAATTTCATACAGGTAAATAGCGTCTTCTATGTCCTTATCTCCAGCCAGATAGAATTTATATGCTATCTGTAATTCTATTGGAGATATCTTCATCTTATGGTCGTTGATACTCACTTTCAGGGAATTTTTGAGTGAGAAATTGTCAAAATAATCTTTTGCGAATTTCAATTCGATATTTGGTATTATTTCACCAGATTTTGCTATTCTCACCGCAAGATTTTCGTTTAACATACTGAATAAGTCGTTTTGATCGCTTGAGTTCAAAAACCAGTAATTTCTTTTGGTCAAATCATCGAAAAATCTCTCGAATGT
>DAOVGO010000017.1 GCA_030672345.1 Methanosarcinales archaeon
GTTCGGTGATCGTCTGCCGCAACCTACCCGGGAATGTGTTCCTATCGCCACCCAAACCAGCCCGGATCGGCAGCAACCAATAAGTATCATGCTGCAACAGATCACATATCCAAAGGAATCACCATGTCGATAAATTACGGACTGTTACTGATCTGGATCTCGTTTGTGGGCTGCCTCGGCGCCGTAATCTATGGGACATGGTATTATTTCAGCAGGAATCCAAAGATACACATTGCATCGCGGATATTCGAGCTAACATGTCTTGCTGCATCCACTATTGCTGCCATGCTGCTGACGTCTTATCTGCTGAACGTTACAGCGCACTACCTGTACGTATTCCGGTTTTCCTGCGAGACATTCCCGACTCTCTACAAGATATCGGCATTCTGGGCAGGACAGGAGGGCTCGCTCTTCATCTGGGCGTGGTTCACGCTGGTGTGTGTGGCACTACTGCGGGTGCGTACCGAGAGCAGGATCGGTGAGATCACAAGGATAGCGGGTCTTTCGGTGGCAGCGATCTTCCTTCTGCTGCTGGTGATCAGAAGCCCGTTTGCACTTATTTATGGAATTGATCATCAGGGACACCTCCTTTCGACGAACGCCGACATCTTTGCAACCCCTTACCTGATACCGAGCCATTATGCGCAGGGCATGAATCCGCTGCTCCGCAATCCATGGATGGTGATCCATCCGCCGATCGTGTTCTTGGGGTATGCTGCTGCCGCGATACCGTTTGGCGCCGCGGCTGCCTATCTGCTGATCGGTGACCGGCGATGGATGGAGATCGCTGAGCCGTGGAGCAGGATTACGTGGCTCTTCATGACGCTTGGGATCGGCATCGGCGGATTCTGGGCTTACGAGGTTCTCGGATGGGGCGCATGGTACTGGGGATGGGACCCTGTGGAGACCTCCTCGCTCATCCCGTGGGTGGTTCTGACTGCGTACCTCCATACACAGTTCCGGATGAAACGGCATCGTGAATACGGACTTGCCGCGCCCGCGCTCCTGATGCTATCGTTCATTCTTGTTATATTTGCAACCTTTGTCACACGAAGCGGGCTATGGGCGTCCCAGCACGGGTTTGCAACATCGGTCGAGGCGCAGATCATCGGCGTGTTTCTGGTTGGGCTGATTCTGATCAGTGTTTACATCTTGCAGCGTAGATTCAGGATGGAGACGCGTTGATTTGTGACGACGATTGTTTTTAAGTACTTACAATCCTCATTTCTGTTATGATTCCGTCCGATGATCCGCAGATTCAGCGGAAACTCATAGAGATACTGCATGTGATCGATGAGCGTGGCGGCGCGGTTGGCGCGAGAATCATCTCAGACGTTCTGAAGGAACGGGGCTATGCGCTGGGCGAGCGGGGCGTCAGGTACCACCTGCGGATACTCGATGAGCGCGGGCTTACCAGACGCGAGGGCTATGCTGGCAGAACCATCACAGAACTCGGCAAAAAGGAACTCGACGAGGCGCTGGTCCACGATCGCACCGGTTTTGTGCTCACACGGATCGAGGATATGATCTACCGGACAGATTTCGATCTGGCGTCGGGCAGAGGGGATCTGATCGTCAACCTCTCGGTCATCAGGCGCGATGACCTCGATGATGCGCTTGCGATCGCCAGGTATCTGGCAGAGTCCGGGTGCGGCATGGACAGCAGAATCAGGATTGTTGAGAACGGCGACTACAACGTTAGTATTCCGGAAGATCACGTCGGGATCGCCACGATCTGCAGCATCACCTGCGACGGACTTCTCCTGAAACACGGCATCCCTGTCAACACCAGGTACGGCGGAGTGCTGCGGATCGAGGATGGCGATGCTGTGCAGTATACCGATCTGATCGGCTACACCGGCACCTCGATCGACCCGATGAAGGTCTTCCTCTCGCGTAAGATGACCTCGGTGCTGGAGATCGCCGAGACCGGATCAGGGCTTGCGCTTGCGAACGTCAGGCAGATTCCGGCATTATCGAAGGATGCGGCATCGGAAATTCTGAATAGTGCGATTGAAAATGGGATTACCACCCGCTACGAGGTCGGGGAGGGCGATATTCTTGGCGTGCCAGTCGATGCAGGCATGGCTGGAATCTCTATACTCGCGGGGCTCAATGTCATCGCAGCCATTCAGGAAGCAGGGATTGAGGTGATGGTTGAGCCGATCGCTGCGGTGATGGATTATGATATTTCCGAAGATAGGGGGCTGTGAATGTCGGTCGAATACTATTGCCCAAAAGCCGTCCGGGGTGCCGGGTGAGTCCGGGACACGGACCCTTTGGGAGGTTCAGACAGGATTTGGGTGTGTTTGTGCAGATACGAAGCCGAGTCAGTATCCGCGGTAGTCTCTGCCTCTGCGCATGATCTCAGTAACCCTGACTTCGTCACCGACGACCGCATAAATGATTCTGAAACCTCCGACTCGCAGCCGGTACAATTCAGGATTAGCATCGTGCAATTTCTTTATATCTGCTTTTGCACGTCTTTTCCTTGGATATAATTCTAACTCTTCGAGATTTGACAGGATTTGCTCACGTTCGTTATCTTGTAGACTTTTAAGCTGTTTACGAGCGGTCTCTCCAATCAATATCCTATATTTCATCGAGACTCATGAACTCTTCTTCGCAAAGGATTTTTCGCTGACGTTCTATAAAAGCGTCATCATAATCAAAATGCTCCAGCCACATATCGAGCGCGTCGGTCACTGCCCTGCCGAGATCGATGTTCAGGTCACGGCATCTGCTTCTGAACATGCGATAAACCCCTTCGTCCACCTCTTGAACCAGTTGCACTGACATACTGTGTAACTATTGATGAA
>DAOVGO010000040.1 GCA_030672345.1 Methanosarcinales archaeon
CTATAACTTCCAAAGTACCCGGCTGCAACCCTGTGCTTGCAATCATCCCACAACTTCCTGTACTGATAAAAATACTCTGATATATCTGGCAGTGCTCCGCAGAGGACGATATAGTGATCCATCACAGACGCTTTGATCTTGAGCGGCAGCAGTTCAAATACCCGGATATCATATACTGCAGGTGCCCTTCCGATAAAACTCTTTAAGATATCCAGATTCTTTTCGTAATCCTCAATTCGGGTAATCAGCGCAATATCTATATCAGATCCCGCTCTAAATTCTCCGATCACAGAAGAGCCAAAAACAACGACGTCATAACCTCTCAAAAATGCAAGATCATCCTTGATCTGTTTCAAATTCATTCAGCAACCTCTCTACGATCTCAATAAACTCATAAAAAATATCTCTCACTTCAGATCTGGAATCCAGCGCTATCGCATCATCAACACTGTTGTACCTGTGCACAAGGTAGTTTCGCAGTCCATTACACTTCCTCAATCGATCTGCAAGAACCGCTGATATAATTCCAATCTCTTCAAGACGCATGATATTTGAATAATCGTCTTCGACAACCTCTCCCATATCTTTTAACAACATTGCCACCACATCCATCGATGCCTCGATAGCTGTGTGAAGCCCGTAGAATATTCCACCCAGTTCAAGTTCGCTTTCCGCGTCTTTTTGGATGGATTCCACATTACGTACGATATAGTTTATTTTATCTTTGTACCGTTCGATCCGTTCCTTCATTCCTTATACCTGTAGTATTCCCATAACCTTTAACATGACTCTCCCCTTTTCAACATAACAGCGCCAACGTAATTTCGCAGACAGGTCGATCTGGTTGCAACGACCTCTGCGATGTTCATGAAATATTCGTCGAGTGCAGGTCTCGTGTCCATGGCGATCCTTATCCGAGCTTATCCACAAACTTGAGCAGGCTGTGGGCATCCCTGACCTTCTTCTGTGCCACTTTCCTGCGAAGATCGTAATCATCCGGATATACCCCCCGTTCGATGTCTTTTAGATCCATAATAGCGCGTAAAAGTCCGGATGCCTCTTTGTATAGATTATTTGCCTCTTCTTCTGTTATATCTGCCTCTGCGATGGCAGCTTCATCGCGGGACTCCTTTTTCTCAAGAACGCTGATCAACGATTCGATTCCGACAATCTCCTCATCGGCGAGTTCCTTTTTATTGATAAGCCGCCAGACCAGTTCGTGGAGCGGGATCTCCATGCCATCGATCTCGAAGACGGACGGTATCTCGGCGCCGACCCACGCCAGATAGCCGTGCAGTCTATGCAGCAACCCGCCCCGCTCATCCGCCGAGAGTGTTCTGTGTACCATTATGATATTAAAGCCGTATTATGAGATATAATGTTGTGGTATGCGGGGGCACGTTTGGGTCCTTGCAGATCATACTGATCCGCGTGGATGTCAGACGGATTGGACGCCCTGAAGTGGCATACCTGCCCTGCACCTGCTGTGAAAACACCGTCCGTGTAAGCGCAAAAACCCCGCGTCCTTAAAATCGAAAAATCGAATAGCAGTGAGGTTAATTAAGCGAAATCGTCCGGCACAGGATTAACAACCGAAAAATATATATGCAATCAACTTTACCAGATTACCACCGATACTTCAACATCGGAGGAGGAAAGTGCAATGAATGCATTAATACTTGCGATTATGTCGCTTGCTGGTTTTCTTCTGGCATACCGATTCTATGCGACATTCCTTGCTGAGAAGATCTTTGCATTGAACCCGGATGCAGAAACACCAGCACATCGTTTCGAGGATGGTGTCGATCATGTGCCGACATTAAAGTCCATCCTCTTCGGACATCACTTCGCGTCCATCGCGGGCGCAGCGCCGATCGTTGGTCCTGCCATCGGAGTGATCTGGGGCTGGGTTCCTGCGTTTCTCTGGGTCGTCTTCGGGACGATCTTTCTTGGCGCTGTTCACGACTTTGGCGCGCTGGTTGTCTCGCTCAGGCACCAGGGCAAGTCCATCGGCGAACTCACCGAGGATATCATAGGGACGCGGGCAAGGAACCTGTTTTTGCTGATCATGTTCTTCCTGCTGCTCGTTGTGATCGCTGTCTTTGCTCTTGTGATCGCCCTGATGCTCAACTGGTACCCGGTAACCGTCATCCCGATAGCCTGCGAGATGATCCTTGCAATCGGCGTCGGATACCTGATTTACCGGACAAAGATCGGTGTTCTGATACCGACCATCATCGCGGTGGTCATCATGTACATCACAATCTACATCGGGGTGCTCTACCCGATCGAACTTCCCGAAACGTTCCTTGGTTCAGGATTGACCACATGGATCTATATCATACTGCTGTACTCGTTCATAGCATCGGTGCTCCCGGTCTGGCTGCTCCTGCAGCCGAGGGATCATATCAATGCGCATGAGCTCTTCATCGGCATGGGGCTCATGTATCTGGGCTCCTGATCGTGCGCCCCGAGGTGGTTGCACCTGCGGTGCAGATGCACCCCGAAGGTGCTCCGTTGATCTATCCGTTCCTGTTTGTTACGATCGCATGCGGCGCGATATCAGGATTCCACAGCCTTGTCTCGTCAGGAACCACTGTGAAGCAACTGGATAATGAGGCTCATGCAAAGCCGATCGGTTACGGCGGCATGCTCGCAGAGGGCGCGCTATCAACGATGGCTGTTATAGCGTGCACTGCCGGGTTTGCCAGTCTGGCGCTCTGGAACGAGCATTATGCAAGCTGGAGCGCGGCAGCAGGGCTCGTACCAAAGCTCTCTGCCTTTGTGGACGGTGCCGGGGGCTTTGTTGCAGCCTGCGGAGTACCACTCGAGTTTGCTGTCGGAATCGTCGGCGTCATCGTCGTCAGCTTTGCGATGACCACCATCGACACCGCAACAAGGTTGCAGCGATACGTCATAGGCGAGATCGGCAGCAACTACCAGATAGGCAGCCTCAGGAACCGGTACATCGGAGGCGCGATCGCTGTTCTCACCGCGCTTGCACTTGCGCTTGCAAGGGATGCAGGTAAGGGCGGAATGATTCTGTGGCCCGTCTTTGGAACGACCAATCAGCTGCTCGCTGCGCTTGCTCTGCTCGTGATTACCATGTATCTGGTGCAGACAAAGAAGCCGGTCATCTACACGGTGATCCCGATGATCTTCATGATGATCACCACGATGGCTGCGATGGCGCTGAATATCCAGACGTATTACAACGCGCAAAACTGGATGCTGACCGGAATCGGCATCGCGATATTCGCGCTTGCGCTCTGGCTCGTCTTTGAGGCATGGAGTTCGTACCGAAACAGGGATCGGGATGCGGCATAAACGGCGATATCGAGACGTTAAATCCTTGATATAAGAAGACGCGATCGACTCGCGTCTTCTCGTCTACCTGGAGTTTACCAGCTCCATTTTTCCGAATTCCTGCCCCATTCCCCCCCCACCGCCGGATTGTTTGGTCGGGATTTGTTAAAGTTGGGTTTTATATCATGATCATGAACCGGCGTGGTACCGCATTGGCGCAGGGGGGTTATGTGAACTTTGTCTCAAAGCCGTCATTGCAGCAATATTTATATGTCAGACCGCCATTCTCGTTATACATGGGAAATATTCGACCGACCTACATCAAAAAGATCGCAAGAGAACTGCTTGCGCAGCGAGGTTACGCATTCGGAACTGATTTCGAAACCAACAAGGCGCAGGTTACCGAACACACAGACATCACCAGTAAGACCATCCGGAACCGGGTTGCGGGTTATATCACACGCAGAAGCGTGATTGCCCAGCGCGAAAAACCATTATAGGGTAACACTCATGAAGATCGAAGGCGTTCTGCCGGCACTCATAACACCATTCACGCCTGAGCGCAAGATCGATGAGACTGGTTTTAGAGAAAACATTGAGTATGTGGTTGAACAGGGGGTTTCTGGCATTGTTCCCTGCGGCACTACCGGAGAATCAGCCACGCTGACAGCTAAAGAACATGAACAACTGATCAACATCGCGGTTGGCGCTTCAAGCGTCCCTGTAATCGCTGGAACCGGCTCGAATAATACCGAAGAGGCGGTCCGGTTCACCAGCCATGCAACAGACGCGGGCGCTGATGCCGCACTGCTGATCACTCCGTATTATAACAAACCAAACAGGAACGGAATCCTCGCCCACTTTGATGCGATTGCGAGTGCTGCCGATATACCGCTGATATTGTACAATATCAAGTCCAGAACAGGCATCAATCTCGAACCCGATTTGATCGCAGAGCTTGCAGAGATCCCGAACATCGTCGGTGTCAAGGAGGCAAGCGGCGATCTGGGGCAGGTGTCGCGCGTCATCGAACTGACCCGGGATATGGACTTCATAGTGGTATCTGGCGACGATGCCCTGACGCTGCCGATCATGTCGCTTGGCGGGGTGGGCGTGATCTCGGTTGTAGCAAACATCGCTCCTGCAGAGACAGCAGCTTTCGTAAATGCGATACAAAGCAGCGATTACAATGAGGCGAGGCGTCACCACTACCGGCTTGCGCCCCTCGTGCGGGCGATGTTTATTGAGACGAACCCGATCCCGGTGAAGACTGCTGCGAATATGATGGGTCTGCCGGGTGGACCTCTGCGGCTTCCGCTTGCGCCGATGAGCGCAGAGAACGATCAGAAGCTGCGTGACGCACTGGCTCTGTTCGGACTGCTCGATTGAAATGGCGGTTGCAGGAGCGCTGGCGATCAACCTCTTCTCTTTTCCTTCTCAGCAAGCAACGCAGCAGAGCCGACCGCTACTGCAACAGCCGCGACGCCCGGACCCGGTATCGATGAACTCCTGGCGGATGCTGCGGGCGGCTGCGGCTGCGTTTGAGACGATGTTGCATTGGGCGATGCAGGCGGCGTCTCTTCCGGAACTTTGGCTCTTGCTCCGAACCGGGAGGTTGACATCGGGGCAGACATCCGATTCGACTGAGGTGAGGGGCATGTTATCGCAAGCTGGTTGAATATCATGGTTTTCGACTCGAAATGGATATACGACTCGTCTTTGCCGGTTATCTCCACGGGAAGTTGCGCCCACGTTTTATCAGATTTGTTATACCGGTATAACCGGATCGTTGAGATGGACACGCTGTTTTCGTCGATCCACGATCTGTTAACCCTGAATGAGACTGTAACGTTCTTTATGTTCTTTTCGGTTGCGAATCCAGTCGATCCGACCCACAGATTGATGTTTTTGTACACGGTTCCGGGCGGGTCAGCCAAAACGAGCGTGGATGTGTTGTGCAGCGTCTCAACCACCGCCGCAACAGAGCCGTAGTTGTTTCTGGATGTGAAGTTCACGAACGTGATGTCGGTGCCGGGTTTGACAAACCGGTAGGTTACGAACCTGTTCTTCATGATCTGCCGCTCGACACGCTCACGCAGTGCGATGTTTGCATAAGCTTCGCCTGAAGCACCACCACCTCCGCCCCCGC
>DAOVGO010000150.1 GCA_030672345.1 Methanosarcinales archaeon
GTTAACCGCTTATTCCCCCTCCGCGCCCCTCCGCGTACTCTGCGGTTAAATTCCCTGTTTGGCTCAGGTTGTGTTCCGGGTCAAGCAGTGCCGATATAGCGAAGTCGCATGATAGTGTTTTATGTACCTGAGTAGTTACATTGGATGCTTATTTTTTGATATAATATCTTGTCCGGACTTCTTTTTATTGAGATTTCGAATTGTGAGATCGACTCTAAAGTCGGGCACCTGCGGGAGGGAGGTCGCATCAGGATGAGCGCGGACAGGTAGGGGGTGGGCGCCAGAAAACGATGCGAATTTGTTCATTCGTCTCGCGTATTTGCGCTGTTAGGCGAAGTGCTTGTCAAACCCGGGTCAGAATGCGCCGTATTTGCTCTGCCGAAATGTCTGCCTGATCCAATTTGGAATAAATCGTCACAAGAATGACGTTTGTAGGCGTCTTGAGGTGGTAGACCAAGCGATAGCCGGAACGTTTGCCTTTCTGAATATCACTGTTCCGCACCCGCACCTTGAATATGGTGCACACGTCCCCGGGCACCTGGTCGCCTATGACCTCACCTGCCCGAAGTTGGTCGATCACGGCTGAAACGTCAGAGCGAATGTGCCGGTACTTCCTGAAAAGCGCTCGCAGGTTACGCTTGAATTCCGGGGTAAACTCAACCTGCACAGGTTCGGCTGGCTCACTCGGCATCGATGCCATCCCACAATTCAGATACCGGTCGTGTTTCGCCTGCCATCGCTTCCTTCCAGCCCTGGCGGAAGCTAACCTCTGCAGGCTTTAACACCACGCTCTCACGGAACAATCGGACAATCTGAAGTAGGTTTGGTAGGTATTCGTGTGGCGTCTCTTCAATTTCACGAATTAGCTGTTTTTCATAGACAGAAATTTCAGCGGACATGATCACTTCTCCTTCATTTGTGCGTTTCACCTAAATTTGTATAAGGGTTTCCCGAAGTAGTTGCGCTTCGATAGCACAGGAGTACCCCACATTTTATTAGCGATCCATCATCTCCACTCTTGTGATGGCAACGATATCCCCCTGCGATAATACTTGCCACTGGCTGGGATCTGGTGGGGTTCTCTGTTGCAGCAAACCTGATCGGTCCGGCAGCAATCATTCCTGTGGGCAAGACCGGGGCTGTTGGCACCATCCGATCACCATTCCTACACCGCCACATGCATCCGCCGCTCTTCCTGCCCCTGCCACTCCTGATCAGCCGCAGTCCTGATCAGGATCTTGTGCGCAGCAACTTCAGCCTTCTGCTTCGCATCAAACGCATTCTCACCAAGCGCAAGCGCAATCCCCATCCGCTCCTCAACGATCCAGCCGCTATGGTATGCAAGCGGCTTTCCAAAGAGATAAATGTTTGTGCCCTGCGCAGTCATCGCATCGGAGATACCTTTGTACTCAGGGTCGAACCCCTGGGCAGACGAGAGGATTACGTGGGACGCGGCAGGCGCAATCGGATCAAATATCCGGTAGCCAGCCCGGGCGCGTGTCGGAATCGGGAGCCCTGTGATCGCACGTACGTGCAATCCGCCCTCATTGAAGCCCTGTGGATGCGATATATACGTAACCATACCTGTATCGTGCGGTCTGGGTGCGCATTCGTTTCCATAGACCTCGACTTTGCCGTCCCTGACACGAACAAAGAGTTCGCATCCGAACACCCCGACTCCGCCCAGTTCATCGGTTATTTTTTGTGCTGCATCGTAAATCTTCTTCTCAGCCTCTTCTGCGAGCCCCGGATCCTTATTGACCGACTTTCCGATCTCATCGACGTTGTATGGCAGGTATTCCTCGACATTCGGGCTCTGCCACGATGAATGGTAATCGCCGTCGATCTGGTAGTGCCCGATCGGCTTTGGGAACGTGGTGACGATCCGGCTGCCGTCCTCGTCCAGATGCCTGACCGCGATCTCGGTCACTTCCGTGTCAAATGGTATGTACTCCTCGATGATCGCCATCTCTCCGGAGCCCCGGGTCTCGTATCTGGCAGCATTCATCGCAGGTTCGATATCCTTGCTGCTCTCAAGGAAATATGAGCCTTTGCCGCTGCTTGACATGATCGCTTTGCTGAAGCACGGGTATCCGATCTTTTCGACCGCATCCGCAAACTCTGACAGGTCGTCTGTACGCGTGTAGACATATTTACCTGTTTTGACGCCCGATTTCACGATCAGTTCCCTGATACGCTCCCGGTTCATGGCGGCGTGTGTCGCACGCGCATTCGGCGTGACCAGATACCCATCCTCCTCGAACTCAAAGAGGATATCGAGGTCGATCGCCTCGATCTCGGGTATGATGATATCGGGTCGTTCCCGATCCACGATCGAGCGCATCGCATTCGCATCCATCATGTTCACGGTGTACGCCCGGTGCGCAACCTGCTGCGCCGGCGCCCGCTCATATCGATCCACAGCGATGACCTCCATGCCAAGGCGCTGCGCTTCTATCGCGATCTCTTTTCCCAGTTCGCCCGCGCCGAACAGGAGCAGTTTGAGCGACTTCTTTTCAAGCGGGGCTGCAAGGATGTCGAGTTGTTTCATGGTAGCCTGACTCCTCCATTATAGGGCTCTCATAGGTTGCAAAGTATTTATTTGTTTTGTTGGGATGTTGCAGTCACACAAGTCCGGTGCTGTGCGATCCCACTCACGGGGGTTTTGGTATGGTTGTTGCTCCTGACACGACGCTCCAGAGCAAAATGAAAGAGGCGGCATCGCAATTCCCGGTGCATGCTCCTGGGCGTCGTACCACCCAAATGAATATTTAGGTTATCATCCCCGTATCTAAGTGAGGCATATCCATGACTATGACTACGACCACGACCACGCGATCAGAAAAAAGATACGAAAAGGCAAAGAACGTCATTCCAGGCGGCGTCAGTTCGCCGGTGCGTGCAATCAAGCCGTATCCGTTCTACACTGCATCTGCGGAGGGCTGCACGATCACGGACCTCGACGGGAACCGCTACATCGATTACTGCATGGGATTCGGTCCGCTCATCCTCGGACATGCGCACCCCGCGATCAAGAGCGCAGTCGCGGACCAGCTCGACCGTGGCTGGCTATACGGAACCCCGATCGAGGCGGAGGTGAAGCTCGCATCAAGGATCGTATCCATCTATCCGAGTATCGAGATGCTGCGGTTCGTCTCGTCCGGAACAGAGGCGACGATGAGCGCTCTGCGCCTTGCCCGCGGGTATACCGGCAGAAACAAGTTTTTGAAGATCGAGGGCGGATTTCACGGCGCTCACGATGCCGTGCTCATAAAAGCAGGGTCGGGCGCGACGACGCACGGCGTGCCAGACTCACTCGGCGTCCCGCCGGATTTCACGAAACACACGCTCCAGGCGCCATACAACGACATCGAGGCGATGACTGATCTGGTCGAGTCGAACCGGGACGATCTCGCTGCGGTGATCATCGAACCGGTGCTCGGGAATGTAGGACCGATTCTTCCGGATCCCGGTTATCTTGAGGATCTGCGCCGGGTCACAGAGGAGAACGATGTGCTGCTGATCTTTGACGAGATCATCACAGGATTTCGACTTGCGATGGGCGGCGCACAGGAGTATTTCGGGATCGTTCCTGACATGACGACGCTCGGGAAGATCATCGGCGGAGGATTCCCGTTTGGCGTCTTCGGCGGAAAAAAGGAGATCATGGAGATGATATCCCCGTCGGGCGGCGTCTATCAGGCAGGAACATTCAGCGGAAACCCGGTTTCGGTGACAGCAGGGCTTGCTGTGCTGGATACGCTCGAATCAGAGGATGTCTACCGAAAACTGGACGCAAGCGGAGCTAAACTCCGTTTTGCATTGCAGGATCTCGTATCTGACCTGAAATTGCCCTACTCAGTCTCTGGCGTCGGGAGCATCTTCAAGATATTCTTCGGAGAGCTGCCGCACAACTATCAGGATGCGCTCAGGTGCGATAAGGAAGAATATCTGCGTTTCTTCCACCGGATGCTTGAAAGCGGAGTCTTCCTTCCGCCTTCGCAGTTCGAGACCAACTTCTTGAGCATTGCGCACACCACCGGCGATGTCGAGAAGACGATCGACGCGTACGCAGCGAATCTGCGAGTGAAGTGATGATGTGATGATGTGATGTGGGATGTGGGATGTGTGATGAAAAGATGATGCGATGACAGATCAGATCATATTCGTGACCAGAAACCGGCACAAGGTGGAAGAGGCAGCCGCCATCTGCGCACCACGCGGGATAACAATCGTGCAGAACGACTGCGGGTACCCTGAACTGCAGGACGATGATGTTGCGCGGGTTGCCGCGTATGGGGCAGAGCACGTTGTAAACCGGCTGAACTGTGCGGCGATCGTCGAGGATACCGGGCTTTACATCGACGCGTTAAACGGGTTTCCCGGACCGTATGCCGCTTATGTCTACGATACCATCGGCAACGCCGGCATCCTTGCGCTGATGCGGGATATCAGAGAGAGCGATAGCGATGACCGAAGAGCCACGTTCAGGTCGGTAGTCGGGTACTGCGAGCCCGGTATGGCGCCGATCACCTTTGAGGGCGCGGTCACCGGAAGGATCGCTTATGAGGAGCGAGGAGAGGGTGGCTTCGGCTACGACCCGATCTTCGAGATCGATGGCGTCGCCTTCGCTTTGATGGGCGATGATGCCAAGAACAAGGTGTCGCACAGGGGAAGATCGTTTACGAAGTTTGCCGAGTGGTTCCTGAAGCACGGGGAGGCGTGAGAGCGGCGTGCTTGAGAAGAGCGAAACTAAAGAGCACCAAGACACCCGATGTAACCGCACGGGCGAGAAGCCTGAATCGCGAAAACTTTATGAAAGCAGTTGCGAGAAGCCCCAGTCCACGTTCAAGCCGCGTCTCCGCCCCTAATCCCGGTCCATCCGCACAACCTCAACCCCGGCTTCCGCAAAGAACTCAAGCGCACGAGAATCAGGGTACGCGTGCGCAAAAACCACGCGGACGATGTTTGCGTTGATGATCATCTTTGCACAGAGCACGCACGGCTGGTGGGTGCAGTAGATCGTTGCCCCCTTGGTGCTCACACCGTGCAGCGCAGCCTGGATGATCGCGTTCTGCTCAGCATGAACCGCCCGGCAGACCTCGTGCATCGTCCCTGACTCGATATTCTCCTGATCCCTGATGCACCCAATGTCCAGGCAGTGCTCGAGATTCCGGGGTGCGCCGTTGTAGCCTGTTGATATGATGCGCTTGTCACGCACGAT
>DAOVGO010000163.1 GCA_030672345.1 Methanosarcinales archaeon
CGGAATAAGGTGATGTCATGTATTCATCCAATCCATTTCGCTTTTCAAATCAGTGCCCCTGCCTTCATCTGTCGAATCATCTTCCCTTGTCGAGAAGACACGGTTGTCTCCTGCGCTTGCGATCTCGTCAGGACTAATCACCCCGCCTTCACATGCCAATAGGCGTGCAAAGTTGTTTGCGTGTGCCAAGTGATCCGGCCCGCTGCGGCCAATAACCGTGCGTATCTCGCCGTGTTTGTCCTCGGTCAATTCCTCAGTCAGGTTCTTGTGGTGCGTGATAAAGTCTTCCATCAGGTCACACGGGAAGATACCGATTTCCTTATCTTTCATCTCCTGCATGCTCTCCTGCAGTGAACGTGTGCGATCAATGTTTATGATACGATCTTCCTTTGCATGCTTAGACTCGAAGTCCGGGTACATTGCTCCGTCTTTGAAAACACACATCCACACCCGACCGGGAAGCTTCTCTATCAGCTCCTTGTTCTTTGTATCGCCGTATCCGAAATCGCAGATGGCATCGGCGTTGAGCTTCCCCATGATCTCGGCGACCTGGCCAGCATGCGTCCGGGTATCGCCTTCAATCTTCGCCATGTGGACGATCTTGTCCCGCTGGCGCACCAGTGCCCAGGTTGTGTCACCCCAGTCGACACCAACAACTGTTTTGCCAACCACCTGCTGTACGGACATGAGGCATGTTATGATGTCGGCACGCGTGAGCAGCCCCTCACCCCCGGCGTATTCTTCCGCCAGCACGAAGTTATGCCAGTCTGCTTTGAACTTGTAGTCTGCCTGTTTCTGCAGGATGCGCGCCGCTGTGATCCACGGTGCCATCAGTTGCGTGATGTGAAAGCCGACGACATCCGCCTTCACCGTCGCCTCCCAGTGGCCATTCGTCCTATCCAGCACAATCCGGCAGCCGAGGCAACGGAATTCGTCATCCATGATGTTGTCAAGCGTGAGAATATCCTCCCGGCCGCAGGCTTTGCAGCGCACGAACCATTCCCTCTGGTCCGTTTCAGCGTAAAGGCTGCTTATGCCAGTATTCGGAAAGGTCGGGGTTGACATGTCCAGCCGCCAACCGATTTCCGAGGCGGATAATCGCTCCTCGTACATCTCACGAATATCCGGCTTGCTACGATCAAGCTCGTCGTGAATATTGAAGTCAGAGGGAATCGATAGCGCCTGCTTCTCGCTCCAAGCACCCCGCAAGTACAAAAAACTCTGGCCTATCTGCTTGATTCCCACGTTATCAATGGACATAGGAATCTGCAGACGACTATGCTGGAGTGAGGGATTCATGCGGGCCTGCGAGAAGGTCCTGACATCCGTTGCTGTAGGCATCGTGAAGATAATCGTCACGGCATGGGAAGCGGCCAGCCACAGGGCCTTGTTGATGGCGAACGAAGTGATCCCAATCTGCGCAGCCTTCTTAATCACCAAACGATCCGTCCAGCAATCATAAATCTCCTTGAGATACGCGCGATCCGAGAACTCGTAGGGTTTCCCCTTCTCGGTTCGCATGTTCTGCTCGGTCCACCAGAGCAGATCAACTTGTGCCCTAGTTGGCACCGGCGTGTCGGTAAGTATCTCTCCAATGCTCGGCGAAGGTTCTGCCATTGCCATCACCTTGTCCTAATAGTTTTATGAGTTCTGGCCCAGCCTCAACCTCAGTTTTGATCTCTGTCGGCTCCCTGTACACATACCCGAGATTCTGCATGGCCTCAATAAGTTCCCTCTCGATTTGCCAGGCGAGCTTGTAGTCCTTTGCCTTGATTGCCTTACCCTTCAGGAAAGAAGCGGTGCGCTGGAGATCCGCTGCAAGCTCGGTGATGTCGAGGCCAAAATTCTTTGCAGCAGCCTTCTTGAGTACCTTAACATCCCGTACGATGGTCGAGTCGTTTACGCTCAGGATGAAAGCCATTTCGGCCTGGGTGTGCTCATGACGGAGGATATTCACGATTTCCTGTCGCACATTGATAGGCAAGTCTTTACCAGACAGTTCCTTCTCTTTGAGGCGATTGACTATCTCAAGACTTCCTAATTCGCTCAATTCTGGCATGATTTCCCCCAACTACTATCCCATAAATATACATGAGAAGCGTATGCGGTCAAGGGATTGAAGATTTCTGAAACAAACGAGTGTGAACTATCTATTGATAGGCTAAGAATTTACTGACGGTTTTTCCCGTTTTTCTTTCAGCGAAACTTGTTGTTGGTTTTTTAGGGGATCGACCGGCGATCCTGGATCTCCGGGCACGGATCGCCGATCCAGATGTCGAGTGCTATCCTTCCGGCTTGCCGTTCAGTTTCCGCAGCTCGTCCCTGATGTCCAACAGAAGATACGCTACGCCGAAGACTACGGAAGCCACCAGCCACCCGACTATGAGACCAATGGCGGCCCCGATAAAGGGCAGTACGTCATCCGCTTCCGTAGCATTCCCGAGAAGCACCTGGAGATCGCCCCAAAGCATCATGGCAACCGCACCGTAAAAAACAAAAGCCACAACTGTCAGGATAAACGCCGCAGTCAGTACCGTCTCAAATCCGAATAAGATCAGCTTTTTCATTTCTTCTCCATATCCCGGAATAACGGTTCCACTGATTCCGTCTCCGCAACTTTCATGTTCCGTAGCAACTCAGAAAAATAGGATTCTTTGAGTTCGATTAGGATCGCCCGACGGCCATTCTTTACCGCAACATATCCCTCCGATCCGATTCCACCGAAAGGCGATAAGACCGTTTCTCCAGGATTGCTGTACAGCTTCACGCATCGCTCAATCGTATCGAGCTGCAACGGACAGATATGCTTCTCATCATCTGGATCTCGTCCGTGTTTATGACCATGTCGCAGAACTAATGTAATCGTTGGGAGCCGGTGTCGCTGTACAACAATTGAATTTCGACATATCGAATTTATCGATCATCTCGTAGTTCGTGATCCATAATTGATTGCCAGTGTTGATCTCTTTCTGCTGGCGCACATACTTGATATCAAGCTTTATCTTCTTGCCTTCTCTGACCGTCTGACGGGCAACAGACAGCGGCGCGACGACAAGGGTCCGCTCACCAATCAGTCTCGCCCATTCGAGTTGGCAAAGCGTCTTTCCGAGTCCGGTGTCGAGGAATATTCCACATCTTCCCTTCCGTATCGCCCACGCCGTGACGTCTCGCTGGATCGGTGAGAATATCGGCAAGCACTGGGAAGTCAAACTCACTCCCGATATCCTCCGATCCACTCCGATTATCTGTGATTGCTCTTAATTTCCGCGTTGCCTCATCGTCATCGCATTCGACTGCTGCTAGGTGCGTCCACTCAAGAGCGCGTGCCGCTTGGAGCATTCCGTTGCCCACGATGCAGGTTCCATCTCTCGTCACAACCGCCAACCGATGTTGCCCAAGTTTCGCCAGCGAGTGTGCAATCACGGATATGTTTCTTTCGGAATGTTTCATCGCATTCCGGGGGTCGGATTTTAGAAACCCAATCGCCACCAACAGCGGCCGGAGTTCTTCCAGGCCCTTCCAGACGATTTCACTCTTCGGCATCTTCGCCCCTTAACTCATCAATGATGCGTTCGTATCCTTCGGCCAGACACTTGACACCGTTCCACACTGCTCCGGTCACTTCCTCCTTTATCGCTAAAACATCTTGCCCGAGATTGATTATCTTTTCGTCGATAACGTCATCGTCCGTTATCCTGCCAGGCGTCTCTTCCAAATCCTGCAGAAACTCCCGCAGTTCAAGCAATCCACAGGTACACGTCAACCTCTGCCCCTTCCCATCGATCTCAATCGCCCTGTCGCATGTCTGCTTGTGCTCGCTGCCAACCCACTTCAGGATCTCGTCTACCCGCCCTGCTAGTTTTTCTTCGATGCTCATCGTTTCCCCCTCTTCTTCTCAATTATCAACAACACCACAGCAGTCACAATAAAAACAAACGCCAAGACAGAATAAAAACACAGAAGCCAGTCGGGATCAGCGTCTATTATTGGGATCATCTTCCTCGTCCTGTATACCGACTGTCGCCCTGTTTTTCGTCTCCATTGTATAGCACTTAACGCTCACACCCTGCGGAGGTCGCTGGCCAATACGCCGAATGACACTCATGAGAATCAAGAACTCGCCACGCAGATTGCGTTCCTGCAGCATCGGCCATAAACTCGTAACCAGCTTACCCCACTTATTTACTTCCAGCAGTCCCCAACCGACCGGAATATCATCGCGATCAACAATGCCCTCCTGGCATAAATAATATCTGTGCGTCCCGAGTCCACCGCTATTGTGCCGACGGCTGCGCTTTTTCATGTCGGCCTTGAAATCGCCCCTACTAGTTTTGCACTCTACGACTGTGCTCTCGCGGCTACCTATGCCCATCGCATCCGGTTCTTCCCCTGCGTCGGTTGCCATCTCTGTCACAACGATGGGGAATTTGGCAGCCAGCCATTTGGCAGCCAAGCGCACAAGTTTTTTGTGGCTGATTTTCTTTTTCGGTTTTTCGAGTTTCATGCCTTTAGGCCGCAACCGGCAGCCCCTACGCTCCCGCAGAGGCCACCGGCCCGGCACCGTTCCTATGCGATGTATTTCGCCCGCATATCATTAATTCCTCTCAGCATTGCCGTGATCTGCTTCGCAGTCATCACGCCCTTGGCTATCGCATCTCTGTACTCGATGAACTTCTTGAATGCGTTTTCATCGTTGTGTTTGAGTTCATTCAATGCCTTGATAAGCAAAGCCTCTTCGAGTTCGCGTTTTTTCTTGGTACTGTTTGTTTTAAGCCATGCACCAATACCCGGTGCTAGTCCTGCCAGGATCAAAAGGATACTACCGTACGGTTGAGGTACAAGTGGGGCAGCAGTCTTCAATGCAGTACCCGCCGCCTCGCCTATCGCGCTTCTGTCCCCCTCTTTGATCTCCGGCACTTCGCCCTTGTCGGCTTTGTCTATGATTCCGCCGACTTTCTCCAAGGCTTCTTCAGT
>DAOVGO010000134.1 GCA_030672345.1 Methanosarcinales archaeon
GAGCCTGATACGGTCAGGGCTGAAGTCGAGAAGGAGTTGTGGGTGTACCTGACCGTTCTTGTGATGCTTCTTGCAGGACTCGAACTATACTATCTCCGGGCGAGAGGCGAGTTGTGAACCCCCGATCGAGGCGGGGAACGCCTGATACCTGCCAGGGGGTTTAATCGATGAAGAATCAGGAATCTTGCCTTCCACTAATCAAGGCTCTTTGACAATTCGCGAATGCAAGATCTCGTAGATGAATCGTGCCTGTGTGGCATTAAGTGATTAGAAAAACGGTCATAAGAACACCAAAATCCAGATAAAAATGCCACAAAACAAATGTGGAGTGATTATGGTTCTCTGACAATTCGCGTTGCTGGGCATCTCGTGCGTCTTTGCGACATTGCAACATTGCGACCTTGCGTTATATCAGAGAAACGCAAAGACGCGAGGGTGCAAGGACGCAAAGAATGAAAAGCCCCAACTTTTCGGCATCTTTTAAAAACCACAGAATCCATCAGAATCAGGAAATTTTGGTCACTGCCACTCGAGATATCAAAGAGCCGTGATTATCCAAATGATCGATTTGGCGAAGTTTTGGTCCACTGCCGTTCTCGAGATATCAGAGAGCCCCAATTTTTCCGGAAAATCCCATCATCTTTTTATCCGTGCACGCCGTTTATAATAACGATGTATCCGTTTGTAGATGTTATCTTGAAACTTGAGAAGAGGTCTCGACGATATCGATTCTACCGGCAGCTATTAAGCCTGATTGCGTTTTTTCTGCTCTGTTACGCGCTGCTGCTCTATATCAGTGTGCCAGTCATCTTTGCACGGTACAGTTCCCACGACTTTGTACTGCTCGGGCATCCCGTGCGCGTGAAACTGTTGTGCACTGCTGCAATCGCTCTTGTTCCGGCGGTTCTTTTCACATTTTTGATCCGCAAAAAGCAGGTAAACGTCATCAAGAGGATTGAGGGCAGATACCCCGCGCTAAAGGAGCGGCTATCCACTGCTTATGACAATACAGGCATACAGAACATCATTGTGAACGATCTGTCACTTAGTGTGTCTGGCGACATCTCATCGGTCAAATGGTCGAAGATCATCAGCAAAACCGGACTTATCATGTTGGTGCTGGCATCTGTCGTGCTATCCGGCGTTGTTTCCTTTGTATCGTCGCCGGATGCGCCCCGCCTTGTGACGCCAGAGCGGATCGAGTCCATGATCGCGCCTGCAGATGAGGCAGAACGCGAGGCGGCGGCTGATGAGGCGCGTTACCAGCAGATGCTCTCCGAACTTGGATATGAAGCCGGTTCAGGCGAGAGCGAGATCGCACAGATCTATGGGAAACCGTCGGTTGCCGTGATCGAGGGCACGAGCATCGAACTGGTGATGTTTTCGGATGCCGGCGTCGGGCAGAGCGCACGCAGGACAGAGAGCGATTGGGTGGATTTCATATCAGGAACCGTGTACACTGCAACCCCGGTCTCATCCGAGACCTACATCGACAAACTTCCGGAGGAGAACCGGGACCTGATCAGGGAGTACTTCATGGAGATGGCTGAGGCGGGTTAATGATCGGACGGTAATCAGATGCTCTTTGCAAATCCCAATCTGGCGATGTGGGCGTTTTTCTTAAGCGTAATCCCGCTCATCATCGTGTATCTGCTCAGACCAAAGGCAAAGGATGTGCGGGTCCCATCTGTCATGTTTATCGCGCAGATAACGCAGCAGAAAAAAAAATACGCAAGGGTGCTTAGCAAGCTCATCAAAGATCCTCTTTTTTTAATCCAGTTACTCGTCCTGCTATCCCTGATTATTGCGATAGCCGCGCCTTACGTCATCGAACGCAGGGAGGTCAGCGGAGAGCACACCGTGATCATTCTGGACGGCTCTGCGAGCATGCAATCAGGAAACAAGTTTGGTAAGGCTACCCGGATCGCAGAAAACCATCTCACTGCACAGAACAGTATCATACTCGCAGAGAACGTTCCTGTACTTGCCCTGCGTGGCGGAGACGTGGAAGCGGCAAAGAACGTGCTGGACAGCATCCCTGCGACTGCAACGACCGCGGACATATATCAGGCGATCACGCTTGGCAGCACACTGCTGACTGACGGGGGCGGCAGGATCATCGTTATATCTGATTTCACGAACTGGGACGGCGAAGACCCGTACATTGCAAAAAAACTCGCAGAAGGGGACGGGATCGGTGTGTCGTTCATGAGTGTCTCTGGCGGGGAAAATAAGATCGCCATAACCGGCGGATGGTTGTCGCCCGCGGACGATCAATATCAGTACACCTGCATCATAAAGAACTACATGAGTTCTGATGCGAACGTGGCAGTTGATGTCCGTTACAGCGGCAAACAGTCCGCAGACACGTACGATCTGAAGATAGGGGCGCACGACAGCGAATACTTCTCGCTCAAGGATGTTGGCGCCGGAACAACCGAGATAACGCTTCATCCGGCTGATGATCTGATGGTTGACAACCATGCGCATATCATCGTGCCGTTCCGGCAGACCCGAAGCGTGCTATATATATCTGACTATGAAAATTCCCCGTCAGCAACCGCGCTGAAACTGCTGCCATCTGTCGATGCCCGGTTCCAGACACCTGGCGAGGTGCGCAATATCAATATACATAACTACGATCTGGCGGTAGTCGGGCTCTGCAACGAGAGCCTGACGTCAGGGTTATTCGAAAACCTTGCAGATTATGCGGCGTCAGGTGGCGGCGTTGTGGTGATGGCGCAGGAAAGCCTGCTTCTGCCAGGCACCGATACCGGGAGGCTGCTGCCAGTGGTTCTGGTGTCACATGCAAATGAGACCACGCTTGAAGAGGCACAAGGAATTGTGATGCGTGATATCGATGCCACTGATATCGCGATCGGGCACCATCTGGCAGGGGATGCAAAAAGCGCCTCGGTGACGTGGGTAACGTCTGACGAGGGCGTACCGATCATCTCGTACTGGAGAATCGGAGCCGGAAAAGTCGTTTATTTAGGAATTCCTGATATAATGGGGGACAATGCATGGAGTGACTTTCATACCAAACCCGAATACCCGATCTTCTGGTTGAATCTGGTCGATTATCTGTGCGGGGCAAGCAGTATCGAGGAATGCAACATGCAGACCGGATCGACCGTGCGGTTCGATCTGAATACACGGGTTGTGACGCCTGACGGGCGGTCGATCAAGACCGACAATCTGCTGCTCGACCAGACCGGCATATACCGGTCCCCTGACCGCGCGATCGCGGTTAATCTGTACAATGCGAAGGAATCGAACCTTGTGGATACTGGTGGCGCGGTGAGCGAGACTCCGGCAGCTCAGAAGGACGCGGGGACGACAAAGACCGACGTAAAAAAGGACTACGACTGGATCTTGCTGGCACTTGCGCTCATGCTGATATTTACCGAGTTGTATTACCTGCGCCACAGGGGTGAACTGTGATGGCGGAGATCATGAGTGCCATGAATTCCATAAACATCCTGGATATCATGAATATCATGGATATAGCCGATATAATCGGCATGATGTTCGTAGATCGTGAGATCCTCTATGCGATCATCCCGATTCTTCTTATCGGCGCGTATTATCTCAAAAAAAGCACGAAAAAAGTACTTGTCCTGAGCAGGATGGTTGTTGCAGCCTTAATCATCATCGCGCTCGCATCCCCGTACACCCTGACCACGCACCGGATAACCGATTCTGAGCCGACCATCACCATCATCGATGACCGGTCCGCGAGCATGGAGATCTTCAATGCGACGGTCGCAGACCAGGTATACGGCTTCATACACGACCGCAATCCGTCGACGCAGATAAAAACCTTTTCAGGCGATCAAACACCTATCGGAGATAAGATCCTGCAGTATGCCAGAGGAGACGACCATATCGTCCTTGTGAGCGACGGAAACAGCAATTACGGAGCCGGACTGGAAGATGCGGTCTCAGTCGTCTCCAAAACCAATACGACCGTCTATCTGATCGACCAGTCACCTGATCACAACGATGTGAGCGTCGAGATTATCGGAAGCAAGAACGTGATCATCGGAAACAAGAACACATTCAGAATCGTGGTGCAGCAGGCTGGAACGCACGCCGCGTACGAACTGGCGGTCAAGGTGGACGATGAGGTCATATACCGCAGCAGGATCGAGCAGTTTGACCGGACAAAAGTCCGCCCGATCACTCATGCGTTTTCCACACTCGGCACCCATGCCATATCAGCGAGCGTTACCCCTGAGGGGGATGACTATTTCCAGTCGAACAACGCCTTTGATAAGTCAGTGTACGTCGTTCCGAAGCCCGCGATCCTGCTGATCACGGATGAGGAGTCTAATCTCCGGGATACCGTCTCTGACCTCTACGATGTCACCGTGAGCAGCTCCGGATCTGCCGGGTTCTCGGATACGTACAAAGCCGTCATCCTTGATAACCGGTACATCGAGTCGATGCCGCAGCGCGATCTCGAGGCGCTCCGGGATTTTGTGAGCGATGGTCGCGGGCTGGTCGTTGTCGGCGGAGACAAGTCGTATGACCGCGGCGGCTATCTGGACTCCGATTTTGAGAAGATGCTTCCTGTCAAGTCGTATCCGAGCGAGTACTACGGCAGGAATGACGTCATATTTGTTATGGACATCTCTGCGAGCACGTTTTCAGAGATCGTCGTCGGCACAGGGGTCACGTTCCTTGATTACGAGAAAGCGCTGGTGATCGACATCCTCGATGACCCGGACTTCAGGGATGACCGCGTGGGCATGGTCGCTTTCGGAGGAAAGGCGTACGAGGTGGCAGGTCTGACATATCTCGGCAACGACGCCGCAAGAGAGTCGCTGAAAGAGACGATAATGACGATAGAGCCGAAAGGAGAGATCACAACCACGCTGGATCAGGGACTGGCGATGGCAGAGGAGATGCTTGCCAATTCAGCCGGCGCAAAGGACGTAATCGTCATATCGGACGGCAACATCGATGAGGGCATCTATGAGAGTTCGCGCTCTGTTGCTGCCAGGATGAATAACGCAGACATGAGGATGCATTTCATCCATGTGATGAGTTCGCCAACCGATCTGGTGACCAAGTTCGAGAAACTTGCCCACCGTGTGGACGGCACGTATCAGCAGACCACGTATCCGAGATCGGTCGCAATCTCAACCGCCCAGCCAGACGCAGAACCCACGCCAACACCGCCACCGGAAGAGCCAGGCACATACACAGTCTCGGTATTCACGAAGAACCATTTCATAACCGAGCACCTTGACCTCTCAGCCACGATCACCGGCTACAACGATGTCACATCAAAACTCGGAGCAAAGAGGCTTGTTGTTACAGGTGATGGAAAGCCGATCGTCTGCGCGTGGAGATACGGGCTCGGGCGGGTTGTCGCATTGAGCACCGACAACGGGGGCAAGTGGAGTTCTGCGCTTTACACAGGCAACAACTCGCAACTGATCTCGTCGATTGTCAACTGGGCGATCGGCGATCCGAGATCAGAAGAGGGTATCGTCATCGAGGCGGACGATGTATTCTTAGGCGACGTCTGCGAGATCACCATCATGTCAGATACCATACCAAACATGATGTTCGGCGGCGATGCGCTCGATATCTCAAGGATTGCTGAAAATACGTACAAAACGAGCATCGATCTGGATGCGGAGGGTGTTTATTACCTATCAGACTACGGGATCGCGGTGAACTATCCGGTCGAGTATCTGAATATTGGGATGAACCCTGATGCGGAGAAGGTCATCCAGTTGCACGGCGGAAGGGTGTATAACGAGAGCGAGACTGAGATGCTGCTGACGGACGTGAAACGGAGATCGGTCAGAACCACGTACGAGCCTGTGAGCCAGAAAACATCGTTCATCCTTGCAGCGCTTGCGCTCTTCCTGATCGAGGTGCTCGCCAGAAGGGTGCGGGAGATCGCAAGAAGGAAGGAGGGGTGAATGGCTTACATCATCTTCTCAATTTCAGCAAGCGCGCTGCCAATCTGAATCTCCTCTGATTCGACAATCTCTCCACCTCGCGTGTTTATGGTGTGGAAATGTCGAAATGCCTCCGTGGTGTGGCGCGTTGTCCCACCGCACAACCATAGTATCGCCATCGAAAACATGGTATGCATACCGCCTCGTGACCGGTGTTGCATGCTCCTACACCTGAAGATGCCAGTGATTGATGAGTTCAACACGAATTTTCAGTGTTGAATACCCCACAGTACTATCGAAATCAATAGATATAATTTTAGCAACAATCTTTGATTGTTTGAGTATCTTCAATGCGTTGTGTTGCATTCAAACCAGACGTGTAATATTTTTCCATGCACCGAGCATGTCTATCGCAGCTTCCCATTCCATCCAGTCGTCTTCTTCCTTTATTGCAGCCCCCCGCTCCAATTTTTTGGAGAAGTCGCTAAAATCCATGCCATACTTTCTTTCAAACTTTTCGATGATGCGCTCATAGCGATTGAGTTTGTGCTCGACCATATCCCGGATTATATCTCTGAAGAATGTTGCAGGTGAGTCGTACAAACCGATATCCAAAAATGGTTTTGCGAGACTTTCCAGATCAGGGGTTATCTTGTAATCAGTCATGGTTCACCCGGTTCACAATTTTCTTGTGCCGCGTTTATATATCTTTCTGATCCTGTCCGAGACTTGCCGTTCCGGTCAAGGTGCTCGCCAGAAGGGTGCGGGAGATCGCAAGAAGGAAGGATGGGTGAACACACGCGAATAACACCTATATCCGCACCACCCAAGTCACCAAAGTATTTCACTCGCACTCTTTTCCCTGACACCGAAAACCACGAGCAGACCGCTCCCTCGCCCACACCACCATTCCGAAAGGTTGAAATATATGCAACGGCAAAGAAATAGTGCCCTATTGGTGACCTACATGAACTGGAAACAATCTTCTGACATAACAAGTACCACCATCGAGGATCATACCGGCTACCAGAGTACGCTTGCCTTTATTCTGCTCACTGACGTGGTCGATGGCACCTCCATCCACGAAGACGTCGGTCGCCTCGGCGAGATGGAATTCAATGAAAAGATCAGGAACGTGATCCGGTATACGTTTCTGAGACGGGTGCTGGATGAACTGCACGGTCCGGAGATTGGATCGGGCGATCTCTCGGAAAAACCGGACGAACTGACCGACAAGCAGTGGGACTCGATCATAAAGCGAGCAGATATGAAATGGGATAACTATCGCAAGTATACCTACGAATTTGAGAAGGATAAATGCAAAGGGTTCTTCCCATCGGGAGAATCTGGTAAAAGGGCGGAAGTGGAGATGTTTCTTGCCGAATACACAGATATCGTACATGCTGATGTCGGAGCATTGATATACACGAAAGAAGGCGAGAAAATACCGCTTTCGCACGGGCTTCTGCACCGAATCGACACGATCTTTGAGCTGGAGAAGAAACCGGGCGTGCTGCTGACCGAACGGATGCGGAAGAAGAGTTTTGGGGAGCATATAAAACGGGCTGAACGCGACCTTTATGAGAAATAATCGCATAATGGAGATATGATGAAACTGGAACTGCAAAACATAGGTGGATTTACAGGTGTTCACACGTTCGAGATCAAGAAAGGGATCAATCGCATCACTGCGCCGAACGCCAAGGGAAAATCAAGTTTGCTGCGTGGAATACAGTGCCTTGCCAGCGATGATGAGACTGTATTTCGGGACAGCTTGAACGACGACAATGATACCGGTCGCATCAAGCTTGATGACGAGTTTGTGCGGCATCTGCGGCGTGCAAACAACATAGTGCAGGCAACTCCGGCAGACGATCGCACGTTCTTTGATGAGAACAGCGGATGGCGCAACGCAGAGAAGATCGCGTTCTTCACGCCGAAGAGCAGGGTGGTTCTGGAGATCGAGCAGAACATATTCGATGTGCTCCGGTTCGTCAAGAGCGTCAGCGGAACCGAGATCGTTGAATCCGATCTCCGCAGAAAGGAGGCTCAACTGGAAGACGCAAAGCAGAAGCTCGATGAGTATATCGAAAATCTCACCAACGCCCAGAAGCTCGAGGCTGAGATCAAGACGATGCAGGGCGATATCCAGAAATTGCAGGACGAGGTGCAGGAACTCGAGGCTGAGATCGCCAAGGAGTCCGGCACGATGGATATCACAGATGTCAGCAAGGATCTCGCCACCAAGAAGCGGGAGATCG
>DAOVGO010000029.1 GCA_030672345.1 Methanosarcinales archaeon
CCACTACGGGATGCCTGCGATCGATGGATCTCTGGTGGTTGACCCGGATTTCCTCCTCAAACAGGCGCAGACAGCAGCATTCACAACCGTTATACTGGTACACCTCTGCTACGTCGTAACCGCACGATCGATCACAGAATCCGCATTCACCTTCAGCCCGTTCTCGAACCGATGGCTGCTCGGAGGAATGGCACTCACCCTTGTGACGCAGCTTGCAATCGTCTACCATCCGATCGGAAATGCCATTCTCGGAACGGAACCGCTCCCGCTTGACTGGTGGTGGCTCATGATCCTCTTTGCGCTTCCAGGGTTTGTTGTGATCGAGGTTGAGAAGTGGCTGACGAAGCGGTTCGGCGCCGGACGATAACGGCTGATATGCGAGAATAAAATAAAAAGAGAAGATCACGTAACCGTGATCTTCTTAACTTCCGGAAGCGCACTCTTTGCCATCTCGATCCGCAGCACGCCATCCTTCAGTGCGGCATCGACCTTGCCAGGGTCCACCTCAGACGGCAGGGGTATTCTCCGGTAGAACCTGGAGTAGGCGCGCTCTCTTCGGACGTATCCCTCGCCCTTCTCTTCCTTCGCCGCCTTCTTTTCAGCCGTGATCTCAAGCACGTCTCCACGGACATTCACGGTGACATCCCCTTTCTCAACGCCGGGCACATCGAGAGTGACCAGGATCTTGTCTTCCGCATCCTGTAGGTCCATGGATGGTGTTGCGGTTTCCGCGATCTCCTCGCGAGTCCCTGCTGGTAGCAACCTCCCTGGGGCGATCGGTTCGAACTCTCCGAACACCCTGTTCATCCATTCCTGCATCCTGTGCAGTTCTTCAAATGGGTCTATCCATCTTCGATACATTGTTACCACCTCTTAACTTTGGTGCACACATCATCATTTTTCCTGCCTATAAACATATCGTTCTTTCTTCCGTGCCTTTCTATTCTCACCATACCATCTGGGTTGTGCCTCTGCCGGATAATCTTAATGCTGCCAGGTGCGATCATCAACGATAGAGGAGATATAAGAGATCGATCCCGGAGTATCATCTTGCCATCCAGAGACCTTGCAATCCTGTGCCGCAACATCGGCGACCTCTTGATCGTACTTGGAATTGTCCTGTCATCCACGATTTCAGTTTCGATCATCAACAAAAGAGTACTCTATGATACCGGGCTTGCTAATCCCGGCATCTGCGTCGGTTCTTCCTGGATTGTGCCTCAAACTGTTAATCGCAATATTTTATGCATGGTACAGTGTTATACCATGAATGTTGCGTGAGGTTTAAGTGATGAAAATTTGTCAAAGAAGGATCATAATGAGTTGGGTGCAAGATTATTCAAAGGAGAGAGAAACTCATGAAAGTAACGATAATCTACAATAAAGATTTGACGGGGGTGATCAATCGGTTCGGAATGCAGAACAAGGAGAAATACAACCCTGAAACAGTTAAGAAGGTGGCAGACGCCCTCGAAAAGGGCGGGCATAATGTCATGATTGCCGAGGGGATATGTACGTAATCGAGAGACTGAAAGAGTTCATGCCAAGCATGATCGAAGGCGAGCGGATGGGTATGGTGTTTAACATGGCTTATGGCATTCAGGGGGAGAGCCGTTATACGCATCTTCCGGCGATGCTTGAGATGCTTGGAATCCCTTATGTGGGCTCTGGACCTGAAGGACACTCGCTTGCACTCGATAAGGTGATTACCAAAATAATCATGCAGAAACACGGCATCCCGACTCCTGATTTCTGGGTCTATTCGACGGGGGAAGAGAATATGAGTGACGTCGAGTATCCTGTCATCGTAAAGCCAAAGATGGAGGCGGTCTCGTATGGTATCAGGATCGTGGAGAACGAGGGCGATCTGCGTGAGGCAGTAAAGTTTGTGGTCTCTGAATTTAAGCAGCAGGCACTCGTGGAGCAGTTCATCCGTGGCAGGGAATTCTGTGTGGGGCTGCTCGGAAATGGCAATCCTGAGGCGTTTTCGGTCCTGGAGATCGATCTCGAAGGCGATCCTGACGCCATCCAGACCGTGGATGACAAGAAGCAGAAACCAAGAGAGAAGATATGCCCTGCAGAGATCCCCCGAGAATTGGCAGATGAGATGGTCAAGATGAGCAAGGGTGCTTTCCGAGCTCTGGGACTCAGGGATTTTGCCCGTGTAGACATCCGCATGGATGAGGATGAGAACATCTATCTCCTTGAGATTAATTCGATGGCAAGTCTCGGCGTCACCGGCTCTTTTGTCCACGCCGCAGAGGTTGCCGGCTATGACTATACCAGACTGGTGAATAGAATAGTAGATGTTGCGGCAGTCAGATATTTTTCTGAAAAGATACTGCCCGGGGAAGAGATGACAGAGCCTGGCAGAAACAAATTGCCACTGCCGATTCGTATCCGCGGGTTTTTGAGGATGAAACAGGAAGAGACAGAAAGACTGCTCGAAAAGATGGTGAACATCAATTCGTATGTGCGGAACGTAGATGGTGTCAATGCGCTGGGTACGCTCGTGTGGCAGCAGTTGAGTCCTATCGGGTTCTCGCATCAGGTCATTCCGATGGTGGAGGTGGGAAACCTCCTGCTGCTGAGCAATTCGCCTGATAACGATTACGATGTCTTACTTCTGAGTCACCTGGACAATCCCACTCCGTTTACAAGGCAGATCCACTACCGTAAAACCGAGCAGAAGCTCTATGGGACTGCTGTGTGGGACTGCAATGGCGGACTTGCAGTGATGGTTGCGGCATTACGGGCGTTACGGTTCGCCCGCCTCCTGCGGAAGATGAAGGTCGGGGTCCTGCTTACCACAGACAATACCAGGTATGGAAGGATCACAAGAAACAGCATACAGGAGATCCTGCGCAGGGCAGGGGTTGTGCTGGGAATCAGTGGTGCATCCCTTGATGGGACTGTCATCACATCCCGTTCCGGTGCTGCGGTGTACAACTGCCAGATGAATCTCCTGGGTGCAGAGAATGCCGGGGATGTTGCGAGAGCAACCGCATCCTTCAGCCGGCTGCTCGCCAGTCTGACAAATCTCTCCAGCGAAGCCGGTGGCGCGGTTGTAATTCCGCGGAAAGCGAGAATGAGATCAGGCATTGCAACCCTGCATGCAAACTGCGAAGCGCAACTCAGTGTGCGGTTCGATAATCAGGAACAGGGAGAGGCGCTTGACCGGAAGATACGCCACCTCGTGAAAAAAATGAACAGCAGGAAAAACCGTTTCCAGATCGAAGGTGGCATCTGTCGTCCCCCGATGGTGCAGAGTCCGGAGACCGAGAATCTCTACCAGCAGGTGAGGGCTATTGGTAATCGGCTGGACATCAGAGTCCTTGAGGAGCACAGGTGGAGTTCGTCTGATATATGCGCTGTACGTCAGGACAGGGCAAGGATCGACGGTCTGGGTCCGATCGGGGATGCTCCGCACGACTACGAGGAGTATATACTGCGGCACAGCATACTTGACAGGGCTGCGTTACTTGCGCTGCTCATAAACGATCTCAGGCAGAGGAAGTAGCAATAATGGACTTTAAGGAGATCGAATCAAGGTTTCAGCCCACCGATGACGGTAAGTGCGCAGAGGCAGAGAACGGGATGGTTGCAACAGCGTTTCCTGATGCCACACGCTCTGGCGCCCGGATGCCGAGAGCGGGCGGGAATGCCGTGGACGCCGCATGTGCCGCAGCTTTAGCACTCGGGGTCTGCGAGCCGCAGAGCAGCGGTATCGGCGGGCAGACGATGATGCTCATCACTTCAGGGGGCGGCAAGGTGCTTGCAATCGATGGTTCGTCAAGGGCGCCCTCGCTTGCTAATATTGGCGCAATCTATAAGGACGACCGGTCACATGGATATCGCGCCGCCACGGTGCCAAGCACTCTTGCAACCCTCTGGTATGTCAACAAAAACTACGGAATACTCCCGTGGGAAAGAATCCTTGAACCTGCGATCCGTCTCGCAGAGGATGGATATGCGATCACTCCACTCCAGCACCGCCTCCAGAAACGGGAACTCAAAAACTTCGATAAGGTTGAGTCAGGGTCAGGCAAGAGGTACTTTTTGAAGGATGGAGAGCCATATCTCCCTGGAGATAGATTCTGCCAGCCCGATCTCGCCAGACTCTTGAGAATACTTGCAAAAAAGGGCGTGGAAGAGTTCTATCAGGGAACGGTTGCAAAGCAGATCGATGCGGATATGCGTGAGAACGGCGGGCTTCTTCGGTACGATGATCTTGCCTTAATCCCGTTCCCAATTGTCAGAAAGCCTCTGAAACGAAAGTTCAGGGGACTAACCGTCTACAGTATGCCTCCACCTGGTGCGGGAAGAAGTCTCCTCTTCACGCTCTCGATGATAAACATGATAAAGCCCAGACACCTGAATAGAGACGAGTTTGACAGGGCACACCTGCTCGTGGAGATATTCAGGAACACGCTTCTTGAACGCTCAGACCGACCATTCGACCCCAATTATTACCCGCAGGTGGCAGAACGGGACATGTTAAAGCGCGGTTATGTCCGCAAATGCATCCATGAGATCACCCGTGAAACAGAGATACGCATACCGATCCACGAGACCGAGGATGAACTCTCAGGAGAGACCACCCATCTCTCGGTTATAGACGGTTCAGGAATGGCAGTCAGCCTGACCCAGTCCATTGAAAGGGCGTACGGGAGTAAAGCTGCTGCGGACGGACTCGGTTTTCTCTATAACAACTATCTGATGGATTATGACTATAAGATATTCTCCCATCCGTTCTATCTGCGCCCGAACGCAGTCCCGTGGGCTACGGTCGCACCGACCCTCATCTTCTGCGGTAAGGAGATATGGATGGCTGTTGGCAGCCCGGGGAGTGAACGGATCTTCTCCGCAATCGCTCAGTTCCTGATCCATGTGGTCGATGAACACCAGCCGATCGGTGAGGCGATGTACGCCCCGCGTCTGCACTGTTCGCTCGGGGGGCGTGTGAGTCTCGAAGCGGAACGTTTCCCTGATGAACTTCTGAGAATTTTTGAACGGAAGGGGTATCGAATCGATAAAAGAGGCCCGTTTTCTTTTTATTTTGGTACAATACACGCTGCACTGAAGAAGCGTGATGGAACAGGCTTTCAGGGAGTGGCTGATATCAGAAGGGATGGGACTGCCGGAGGATACTGAGATGGTTACATATCCTTTGCTGATATCCATTCCACATGGCGGAGACACCATCCCGCCTGAGGTGAGAGAGATGGTCGGCATAACAGAGAGGAATATCTTCTACGATGGAGATGCCCTGACCCGCGAGATATACGATTTCAAAAAGAGTGTGAATGGTTTCATCAAGACGCCAATCGCACGGGCAATCGTGGATTTAAACCGGGCTTCTTGCGACCGCCCTCCAGAAAACCCGG
>DAOVGO010000055.1 GCA_030672345.1 Methanosarcinales archaeon
CCGAGTTTCAATGATTTTCTCGATGATGTTGAAGTTCCGCAGGTTATCGACAATCCCCAGAAATATTACACCCATCCGGTATTTAAGAGGAATGAAATCGTTTTCAGAAAAGATATCAAAGATATAAACGGAATAAAAGAATTGTTAATCGCAGAAATCAATAAAAATTATCGAACAGGAAACGTAAAGATTCTTGTTACCTTAAATGTAGTCGATACTTCGAGAAAAGTGTATGAAGAATTGAGATCTGATGAGACGTTCAAAGAGTTCTCATTTTATTTGTTGAACAGTACCACATCGAGCTTACGAAGGAAGAAGATGATTGAGGAGATTAAGGATAAAACAAAAGAAGGGCGAGTGATGATTGTTTCGACGCAATCCATAGAAGCAGGTGTTGATATTGATTGTGACTTTGGGATCAGAGATTATTCCATATTGGACAGCATAGAACAGATATCCGGGCGGATTAATAGGGAATGCGATGCACAGAAAGCAGACGTTTCAAAACTGTTCGTCATAAAATACAAAGATGGCAAGTTAGCAGATTCTAAGAAGATCTACGCCGGTCAAGAGCGATATAAAATTTTAATAAACGAAAAAATTAACCGGGAGGATGTTAAACAAATATTGAACTGCAAGCAATTCGACAAATATTATAAAGTTTTGTCTGGAGAATTGAAAAAAGTCGCAAAAGATTCTTTTGGTAAAACCAATAGTGAAATACGTGATTTACATTATCAAACGATAAATAATAGGTTGGATGTAATTGATGATAAATTAGATAAAGTAGATATTTTTGTACGTGAGGAGATCTCGATAGAGAGTTTGTCTGAGTACGACCGAAGTAAAATCGAGTCTTTGATAAACGATCCAACGATACGAAGGTTAGAAAAGAACCATAAAATCATATCAAATGGGAAAATAATCACTGAGAACATTTATTGGGTCTGGAAAGAAATTCTAACATCGACAGATAAATTTAAAGACGTGTACATCAGAAGAAAAATTACCAGCCTGCTCAATCAGTTCATCATTTCGATAACAAATATAAAAAACAAAACGTATGATCAAGACCTTTTGGGATATCTCGAAACAGATGGGTTTGTCGAGAAGGATGAAAAATTTGATATTATTTTATCAACGCCAGCGTTCTCGGAATATTATTCATTCATCGATGGCTTAAGATCCGATAAATTAAAAGACGCGATAAAAAAGCCTTTAACTGGTGTTTTAATTTAATCATTTCCATCCCACTCATGCGCTCCAAAATCACCATCCGAAAACCGCCCCACACCCCGATCCACTACGACTACCAGTACGGCATAGCAGCGATGCTCTATGCGAAACTCGCAAATGCGAACATCAGACTGGCAAACGAGATCCACTCGCATACCGGATTCAAATTCTACACCTTCTCAAACCTGATTTTCGATGACCGAATCCCGAGCCGCCACGGTCTCAATTTCGAGCAGGCGCACTTCTACCTCTCATCCCCTGATCCCGAGTTCATCAGAAGTTTCACGGAAGGGCTCCTGCAGCAGCCCGAATTTTACCTCCGACGCACAGAAACAGGCAAAGAGCGTGCCAACATCCTGATAGAGAGAATCGAGATCCTCCCAAAAGAGACGATCGGCGAGGTCTGCGAGTTCAAGGCGATCTCCCCGATCTACGTGAAGACGCAGAGACTGCAGGACGGACGTCTCCGCGATGTCGATCTCTATCCTACGGACGGCAAATTCTACGAGAACCTTCATGCGAATCTTGCTGCCAGATTCAGGGAGTATCACGGGCATGATGTCAGCCATGATCACTTCGAGGTCACTGCTACCAGAAATGTGAAGGCAAAGCGGATAAAGATCGCAAACAACTATCGCAGGTGCTCGCTCATGGAGTTCGAGGTTCAGGGAAGTTCTGAGTTGCTTGAGTTTGCTTATGAGGCAGGGATCGGCGAGAAGAACGCGATGGGGTTTGGGTGTTTGCAGTGCATGAAATCAGACCGTTGCGGGAGTGAAATTACAGATATGCCTTAAAGGATATATGCCACATTCTTCTTCAAATCAGACCGTGGCGGTATTGAAATGGAATCAGTTCCTGGAACTCGGGTTGTGTGCGCACCCTGTTCAAATCGGACCGCGCCGGGATTGAAATTGTCACTGCAAAAGGCAACACACTTGGCGGTAAATACATCCCTGCAAATAACTATAACTATTGACCATGACCATGCGCGAAACCGACCGCAACCAACCGAACAAGCACCCACGGGAACGCTTTCAACTCAAAGAGACGATCGTTACGATCAGTTCGGAGAAACGGTACATGCCAGCCGCAAAAGATGCGATCGGGTCGTGCAGATCCGATCTGGAAAAATTCATCCGGAAAGACCCGTTCTTTGCGGTCACCCTTGATAAATACCGATCTGCGCACCCGGACGCTCATGAAATTCCAGAGATCGCAGGAAGGATGATCGATGCGGCGAATACGCTTGGCATCGGACCGATGAGCGCTGTTGCAGGTACGATCGCGTCGATGGCTGTGGAAGCGATGGTTGATGCCGGCGCAACGTACGCGATCGTTGACAACGGCGGCGATATCGCCATGATCAACGATGAAAAGGTCATCGTCGGGATATACGCCGGAGAATCCGCAACTGGCATCAGCATCGGGCTTGAAATCAAGCCGCGTGACTCAATTCTTGGAATATGCACGTCGTCAGGCAGGATCGGGCACTCGATCAGTTTTGGAAACGCTGATGCCGTAACAGTACTTTCAGGTAACGTATCTCTTGCGGATGCAGCGGCTACTGCGGTTGGAAACGCAGTGAACGACGTGGCATCGATCAAAGAAGCGTTCTCGATTGTCAGCGGGCTGGAATCGATCACAGGAGGTTTAATTATCATTGGTGGACAGATTGGGATATACGGGAGTGTCCCGATCGTGGAGGCGCCGCAGAGACCAGAGTACATCACCGGAGCATGGATATGATCGATTTATTAAAACTGGTTATTTGTATATCCTTCTTATTATATTCCTGCCACACTGATCTGCGGACCAGAACCGTGCCAAACGAGCTCTGGGGCGTGGTCTTTGTTGCGGCACTGCCGCTCGTAATCGCGGACGCGCTCATAAAGGGCACAGGATATGTTTTTTATACGATCATCTCGGTTACATGCGTTTATTTGTTTGTGTACATCTTATTCCGGCTTGGTGCATTCGGAGGCGCGGATGCAAAGGCACTGATTGCTCTGGCGTTCATATTTCCGGTCTTTCCAGACATCGAGGTGTTTGGATACGCGTTGCCGATCACTGGCGCACCGCCTCTTGATATCTTCGCGTTCAGCACGCTTGCGAACGCTGTTCTGCTCGCCGTCGTTGTACCGCTTGGCATCCTTCTGTATAATCTGTGCACGCTAACTCTTCGCGAGATTTTAGAAAAACCGTGGTATCTGGTCGTTGGATACAAATGCCGGATATCTGACCTGAAAAATAAGCATATCAAACTGATCGAGGATCATGTCTGCGAAAACGGCGCGGTCATGGCAGAATTTAGAAGAACTGGCGTTGTCATCGATGATTCTGTACTGAACCAATTGGTGAGTTTCAAATCGAGGGGGTTGATCGGGACCCGTGTCTGGGTGACTCCGGGACTGCCGTTCATGATCCCGATCACGGCAGGGTTCATCACCGCCGTCGTTTTCGGGGATCTGATCTTTTATGGCGTGACCGCGTTTGTCCTCGGGTATTGACAGGGATTATTTAGCCCCCATCAACTGGCGCACTGGCTTACTGGCTTTTAGCCAGATACTACCAGTTCCCAACCACGATCCCTGCATATCCGACTACCTCTGCCATTGGCTGGACATCCCCGCTGTTCGAATACGCAAGCAGCTTGCCGCAATTCGCGCCAAGCCCCCTGCCAAGCCGCATCATGACAGCGATCGGACCGTACCCGCATATCGATGCGTTCCGCTGCCTGATGCGCGAATAAAACTCGGTGACGTTCAGTTCGAGCAGCGGCTCGATCACGTAATGATCGGTGTCGTATGCGGATGCAGCAGGCTCATAATGCGTAAAATCGGAAGACGCAATCACAACGATCTTCTTATCGGTTTCCTGAAGCGTATCCATCAGTTCGATGCTCACCTCGCGTGTGGTCTCCTCATCCTGCAAGCCCATGCATATCGGAACGATCTTGAAGTCGCGAAACCTCGTCTGCAAAAACGGGATCTGGACCTCGATCGAGTGCTCGTATTTGTGGGCGCTTTCGTCGACATCGATGATGCGGCGCGGGAGCGACTCGACCAGATCGATATCGATATCAACATCGCCAAGCGGCGTGCTCCACGCATCAGACGACATCGAGACCGCCGAACCGTATCCTGTGTGATTGGGTCCGATGATCACGAAGGTATCAGCCTCAGGGAGTGCTGCATACACATGCGCTGCTGTCCTGCCAGAATACATGTATCCGGCGTGCGGTACAACCGCTCCGGTGATTGCCGGATCCGGGGAGATTTCGATGCCCGAAAAATACGATTTAATGTCTTTTTTCAGAGCTCTGGGGTTCAACGGGTAGAACTGTCCTGCGACCACTGGTCTTCTCATGATGGCTCACCGATCATTTAATGTTCGATTACGGACTTATACCTAACGCATGGAAATCGGGTGGTATGATATGTCTCTATATTTCACACATTTCTCGATTCCTTACTGACTGTCGGAAAAGACACTCCGGCGTACATCTCGCATTCGAGTGCGTTTTTCGCCATCATCAGGTCTCCATAAGCACCATTCGGATATGTGAGTAGACCATTTCCGTATACCAACTATGTGGTGGGACCCTTGCCTATTCAACCGCCCCGGTCTGGCTTACGCTATTCATCGTGCCCCTTCCCGTAGAGGAATTTTCCTCGCCCCTTCCTGCACGCAATCTCGCCATCATACACAATCTCTCCGCGGGACAAGACCATCTCCGGAAATATCCCCTCTTTCCCCTCAAACGGAGTCCATCCGGCTTTGCTGTGGAGTTCTTCGGCTTCTATCTCCCGGATGTTCCTCGTATCAACAATAACAAGGTCTGCATCGCACCCTTCTGCAATCCTGCCCTTTTCGGCAAGTCCGAAGACCGAAGCAGGCTTCGCAGTCATCGCTTCGATCACCCGCCAGAGCGGAATCAGATTCTGCTTTGCAGCGTGAAGCATCAGCGGGAGCATCGTCTCGACGCCTGGAACGCCTGCGGGCGCATCCCAGATGTCAGCCATCTTCTCCCCTTCAGTATGCGGTGCATGATCGGACGCTATGATATCAATGGTGCTGTCATTGAGCCCGTTCCAGAGGTGCTGCATGCAACGTTTTCGAAGCGGCGGGTTCATCTTCCCGAACGTGCCGAGACGCTCCCAGTCGCTGTGCTGAAGGAGGAGATGGTGCGGCGCAACCTCGCATGTGAACGGAACCTCTTTCTGCCCGTATTTCATCCGCCTGATCACGCCGACACCTTCTCTCGTGCTAAGATGGCAGATATGCGTCTTTACCGGGACTCCTTCCTGCACCCCTCGCGTCTCCTGCATCTCAAGCACCTGCTCGATCGCGATCGCCTCGCAGATGTTGGGGCGTGCACGTGAATACACATCAGGGCGGCGTATCCTGCGCAATTTTTCAGTGAAATGTCTGCACAGCTCCCCGTTCTCTGCATGAATACATGCGATTGCCCCGAGTTCTGCAATCGACTTCAACAAGCCATCGAGATCCTTTTCATCGACTGCAAGTTCCCCATCTGCCATAAAGATCTCTCCGAAAGCGATCACGCCGAGATTCCACAGTTCGTGCAGGTCCGATGAGGGGGTGACGCCGCCGTTGATCCCGAAATCGATGATCGACTTTCGTTTTGCAGACCCGAGCTTGAGTTTGAACGATTTTTTATCGAGCGTTGGCGGCACCGTATTCGGATGGTCGATGACCGTCGTCACCCCGCCGGCAGCGGCAGCGCACGAGCCAGTGTACCAGTCCTCCTTGTGCGTGAGCCCCGGATCCCGGAAATGTACATGGGCGTCGATTACGCCTGGAAGCGTCAGTGCTCCGCGGGCATCGATCACCCTCCCGTCACCTGAGATGTTTTTTCCGATTTTCTTGATCTTTCCATCCGTTATTGCGATATCGACACTCCGGAGTTTGCGATCCATGAGTATTCGCGTATTTTTGATGATCGTGTCCGGCATGGGATGTAACTTCCGCAGTCATGCCAAAGAATGTATCGGTTGATGCACGGTTGGAGAGCCGTAACCGGAATTGCTAAAATAGGGGGATATGTTCCGTGAGTATCCAGAGACCGCAGTTGTTGGACTAATCATTCGATATGCGATACGTGAATGAAGGCTGATGGTACTGATTTTGGGCGGATCTCTGGAAGACGCGTTATGGTAGTAGTCAGGACTGCCCCCCAGTCCCGTTCTCAGGCATATAGATCACTTCCCCGGTCTCCAGCCGGTATGCAGTCCCGATCTTGCTCCCCTGACCGCCAGCGATCCGATCGGTCATATTCATCACCTTTATCGTCTCCTTATCCTTGATGATCACCTGCATATTCGGATCTCCCGGATTCTTGACGATCGTGACGCTTGCATCCGCATCAAGGAGTTCTGGCACGTTGTATGAGACTACGAGTGCAACAAGCAGCGCGACTGCAAAGACCATCGCAGCATCGAAGAGATTTGCAACGCCGGAGAGTGGATCCTCCTCATCATCCAGAATGATCCGTCTCCTGCTCGTTCTCACTTGAGCACCTCCACAACATACTCCATATCGCTTAAATCCTGCGTATACCACTTCTTCTTGACGAGGAGGATGCTGTAAGCCACCCCGCCAGCCAGAAGACCGAGAACCGTCGTTGAAAATGCGATCACCAGATTTGCTGCAAGCTGCTGGATGTT
>DAOVGO010000155.1 GCA_030672345.1 Methanosarcinales archaeon
GCAACCCGCTCGATTCCCAGTCTCGCCTCGGTGTAATAGTCGGCTACCATTACGTCCATATCCTCTTGATTCGGGGTTGGCAACCCGTTGTAAAGTGAGGAAGATGACGCAAACACGACCTTTGCACCTGTTTTCTTTGCAAACTCAAAGACGCTGATGGCATCGTTGATCGCTGATCCGACAAGCATCGGATTCTCCTTGTACATTGGGGATGAGGAGGGTATGCCGAGATGGAAGATGACGTCAATATTCGAACTCGAGAGTCGATCGCTGATATTGCCACTGGAATCGTCGATCACGGTTATCTCATTCTTCACCCCCTTCAGGTTATCTGCACTGCCGGTATGGAAGTTATCCAGCACTGTTACGTCATGTTCTTTGATCAGCTCGGATACCAGATTGGATCCGATAAATCCCGCACCACCTGTTACCAGTATATCCATATATATTTCTCAGTTACACTGACATTTAAACGTGTCGTTGCATAGATAAAATGGTCTGTTTGAAATTATCAGACTGCAGATCGCCCCGCTCAGAACCATAATCCCCTTAACATCCTTCTGCACCCTCTTGATCGCAAAATAAACCTTATTCACCCCAACAAACAAACTCGCGACAACCATCACCTTCAGCACCCCCGCCCCACCGGCGGCATACTCCGCCCCAACCACCCCGAGCACCCAGCCGCCGCAGAGATAGAGCAGAGCCGCCGCCGGAATCAGCACCACGATCTCCTTGACATCCTCTTCTCAATGTGTTTAATTGACGCTGCACGAAAGCTTATATATCCTCTAAATATATTTGCCATCATGGAGACCAATACAATCCGGATACCAATGAAGATGTTCGAAGAGATGTATGATGCACATAAGAAGATGGATCAGGTTCTCGAAACATTGGAGGTGCTTATGGACGAAGCGACGTTGAAACGGTTAAAGAAGGGGGAAGAAGAACTAAAAGCAGGTAATTATGTAGATGCCGCGCCAGAAGAGATTGAAGAGATATTAAGGTGAGTATGTATAGAGCGCGTTTTTTAAAAACTTTTTTGAGGCAAGAGAAGAAGCTTAATGCAAATACGAAAGAGCGACTTATAAAAGCCGTTAAGGAAATTTTAAACGATCCCTATTCAGGACTTAATCTAAAAGGGGATTTAAGAGAATATTGGAAGAAAAGAGTTGGAAAGTATCGAATAATATATAAGATAGGTGAATCAGAAAAGATGGTAATTTTCTTTGACGTGAATTTGAGAAAGAAAGTTTACAATAGGTTAAAAAGGAGATGAAACTTCTTTCTTGTGATATTTCTTCAAACCCACCCCTCCCTCCACACCATCGCCCCCACGCACACGCTCCCGACCCCATTCCCAACCACCCACGCATACCCAACCCCAACAACCCCGAACATGGTCATAAACAGATACCCGAAGCCCACCAGCAGCCCACCAATCACCCCGTTCAGAACCACAATCCCATGCACATCCTTCTGTACCCTCTTGATCGCGAAATAAACAAAATTCACACCCACAAACAAACTCGCAACCACCATCGCCCGCAGCACCCAGAAGCCACGCCAGCAGCATAATCCACGCCAACCACCCCGAGCACCCAGCCGCCGCAAACGTAAAGCAGAGCCGCCGCCGGAACGAGCAGCGAGAAGATGACGATCAGCGACTTCACAGCCGTCCTATTCAGTGCCTCGCCGTGGCTGCCCTCAACAAAGAGCGACGTACTGATTGCATTCGGGATCATGAACAGAAGCGATGCTATCGCAAACGCAATGTAGTAATACGCTGCCTGCTCGGCTCCGAGCACGTTCAGCACCATGATCGGCAGAATCAGATTCGGAGCCGTCATGAAAAGACCTGCAAGGTAATTCCCTGCGGAGAAATGGAAAGCATCATTCAGAAAGCCGCGATCAATCGCAAGCCCGATCCTGATCCCGGAACCACATAAGCAGCACAAGCGCAACAAAAAGCGCAAAACAAAACGACGCCCCGACTGCGCCGAAGATGCCGATCGCTCCGAGTGCGATGAGCGGTATTAAGAAGAGGATTCTTGTGCCGACGATTATGCTCTGGAGAAACTGAAACCCCGCTTTCCGGATTGCGACAAATGATATGGCGGTTAACGCGGTCACAGAATTTGCCGCAAGGAAAGTCAGGAAGAGTGCAGCGTTTTGCGGCGATTTTAAGAGACCAAGTTCTGGCGAGAAGATGTCCACGCCTGCGATGAATATCGCACCGAATAGAACCGCGAAAGAGGTTGTTATGAGTGCAGATGTGCTGAAGATTCTGCTTTTGTCATGTGTCGGGAAGAACCTGATGATCGAGAAGTCAAGCCCGAATCTGGAGAGGAGCACGAGCAGCGCCATCGAGGAGATCAGGGCGGTTGCGATCCCGACGTCCCCGGCTGAGTAGAGCTTTGCTGCGAGCATCCAGAAGATGAAGCCGAAGCCTGCGCCTGAGATAGATGTGAGCATGATGAAGATGGAATTTTTGAGGAGGGGGTCGTGGAGGTGGTACTTCATCTCTGCTCTGGTTTTTGGTATCGCAACCATCATACAAGCTCCCCGACCTCAACCACGAACCGATCTCCTTCCGGAAGCCCCTGTCTCCGCAGATACGCGATCACAGCAAGCGATACCGTGAAGACCGAGAGCACAACAAGTATCGGCACCAACCGGATCCCGAACGACGTGTAATTCAGTGCCAGC
>DAOVGO010000090.1 GCA_030672345.1 Methanosarcinales archaeon
GTAAGCCATAAGTATTATGCGCCTGACAGACCCATGATGGAGTTTCAGATCATCGATGCCGATTATATGCTGGACAATGGAAAGCCGGTTGTGCGGCTGTTTGGGCGTGATCCTGACGGGCAGAGCGTGTGCTGTTTTGTCCCTGACTTTGAGCCGTATTTCCATGTCCAGGCAGCTTCGATTGAGGGGTTGCTCGAGAATCTCAGAGGCATCCCGGAAATCCGGCGGACTGAGATCGTTGAGAAGTACGAACCGATCGGATATCAGGAACATCCGACAACGATGCTGAAGGTGGTTGTTGGCAAGCCAAAGGACGTGCCAGCGATCAGAGACGAGGTAAAGGGATACGCTGATCGGATGTATGAGACCGATATCATGTTCAAGAACCGGTTCATGATCGATCAGGGCATCTCTGGTATGGGATGGGTGCGGACACATGACGAACTCGACGCACTGCAACCCGCGGTGAACAGCGACGTGGTGGTCACATCACAGGTATCGCCAGCCGATGTTGCCCAAAATGCGCCGCTTAGGTACCTTGCATTCGATATCGAGTGTCTGGTCGATGGAGGTATGCCGACTCCGGACCGCTCGCCGATTATCATGATCTCGCTTGCGTTCAGACCTGCGTACACCGGAGAAACGCTCGTTCTGGTTGCGAAGAAGGCTGATGGCAATGGGACTGACGGTGATTGTATCGAGTCGTTTGATGATGAAACCGGGATGTTGAACCGGTTTTTTGAGATCGTGCGGGATTACGATCCTGATGTGATCCTTGGATACAACTCAAACGAGTTCGACTTCCCATATATCACCAAACGTGTGGAGGTGCTTGAGGCGCAAGGGGCGCAATTACATGCCGATATCGGCAGGGACGCCCGGGCTGTGTTCTGCCGCAAGATCGGGAATACCACGCGTGTGAACGTCACAGGCAGGATCGTTGCCGATGTTCTGCCGCTGATCCGCAGGGAATACAGCATCAAACAGTACACATTAAAGAACGTGGCTCAAACGCTGCTTGACATCGAGAAATTCGATGTTTCTGTCAAGCAGATGGCTGAATACTGGAATGACGACGGCGAAAAGCTTGCCGAGTTCATCGAATATGCTCGCCGTGACGCGGTTCTTGCGCTTCGTCTGTTTCTTGATCTGCGGTTGCTCGACAAATACGTGGCGCTTGCGCAGGTGAGCGGCGCCCTGCTTCAGGATGTGCTCTACGGCGGGCAGAGTTCGATGGTCGAAAACCTGCTGCTCCGGGAGTTTGGGAAGAGAAAACGCGTGATTCCGCCGAAACCTGACCACGATGGGCAGTACAGTGCGTCCGATGAACTGAAAGGCGGTGCGGTGCTCGAACCGGTGCGCGGGCTGCTGAAGGACGCCGTGGTTCTCGACTACAAATCGCTGTACCCGACGATCATGATGGCGCACAACCTCTGCTACAGCACGGTCATCACCGACAACAACGCCGGCAGCGACACCACCAGCGAAACCCGGGTTCAAGGAACCATTCGGGCGCCGTCCGGAGGCGAATTCGTCCCGGCAGAGGTGTATCAGGGAATCGTGCCCGGAATTCTTGAAAATCTGCTGAATCGGCGGACCGAAACAAAGAAGATGATGCAAAGCGCAGATGGGGAGGAATACAGGGTACTGAATGCGACCCAGAACGCATTAAAGATTCTGCTTAACAGTTTTTACGGATATTCGGGCTACGCGAGGGCTCGCCTGTACAGCCTCGTTCTTGCCAATGCGGTGACCAGTTTCGGGCGCAAAAACATCATCGATACGAAGGAACTGATCGATAAAACAATTAAAAGCGTGCGTCTGCCAGATGGACACGAGTTTGCACTGTCTGTGATCTACGGAGACACCGACAGTGTTTTTGTCCGGATCACGTCACAGAACGCAGAGATCTCTCTTGATGACGCCGAATCAATCGGAACGATGGTTGCTGCAATGGTTTCTGAGAAGCTGCCAGATCCTATGGAGCTTGAATTTGAATCGATTGCCCGCAGGGCGATATTCATAGCAAAAAAGAGATATGCATTATGGGTCTTTGAAAAAAAAGGATCTGAATGGAAAGATTCCATCAAGGTCAAGGGAATGGAGACTGTCAGGCGTGACTGGTGCGGTCTGACATCAAAAACCCTCAACAAAGTCCTCGAACTCGTACTGAAGGATGGCAGGGTCGATGATTCGGTAGAATACGTCCGCGGTGTCGTAGATCGGGTCAGGAATCTTGATGTTCGCACCGACAGTGAAATTATGGATGATCTGATCCTCACCAGGAAATACAACAAGAAAGAAGCGAGTTATAAGAGTAAACAGCCACACATCACGGTTGTGGAGAAGATACGCAGGCGTGGTGGGGCTGTTCCATCGATTGGGGACCGCGTGCCTTTTGTGATCGTTGCGGGTAACGGGCGGTTCGTGGATAGTGCGGAGGATCCTGAATATGTGCGGGAACATAATCTTTCGCTGGACGTTGATTATTATATCAAAAAACAAATACTGCCTCCGGTCGAGAGAATACTTCGTGAATTCGGTGTTGAGCATGAAACACTGAATTATGACTCGAAACAGAAGGGATTGCACGATTTCGGGATTGGTACTGCGAGCGTGGCACGTGTTCCCAGAAAAAAAGGGGTTAAAAAGGTATTGAGACAGAAAACCCTCTTTGATTTCTGAATGCGAGACCCGAACCAACACCAACATTTATAACCACAAAACCGCCATGTACAAGGAAAGAGGAGCATTATCATGGTAACCAAACCCGCAAAGATGTATCGCAAATTTGAGCGTCCATACACCCGCCGTCAGTATATGGGCGGCGTCCCTGGCAGCCACATCGTAACTTTTGACATGGGCAACCTCACAGAGGATTTCCCGGTCTCGGCATCCCTTGTTGCAAAGGAGCAGTGCCAGATAAGGCATAACGCACTCGAAGCCGCACGGATCACCGCAAACAAATATCTGCTCAGGGAAGCGGGACGTACCAACTTCCACATGAAACT
>DAOVGO010000194.1 GCA_030672345.1 Methanosarcinales archaeon
TGACGCCGGAGCAGGATGAGTATCTCCATTCGTGGACGATGGGGACGTAGGTGTGGGGTGGTGCGAGGAGATGAAAGTGAAGGAATTGCTGGATTTTACACTCTTTTTAAAGGTGAAAGCGTTGCAAAAAAAGGTGGAAACAGCAATTGCAAGCGAGACGTCTCTTATGAAGGATTGGCTAAGACATGAGGAGGATGAGGCTTGGCAGGATTTGTGAAAGGGGTGGGGGTGGTTTGTCACATTCCCGTTTTCGGATTTGACGCATTCGAAAATACGTCCTGCGCTGGTCGTTGCCGAATTGGAAGGAGATGATATGATTCTCTGCCAGATAACCCGTCAGCAGATCAGGGATGGATATGCAGTTCCAATCGAGGAGAGTGACTTTGAGGATGGAACACCCAAGGTAGAAAAGCAATGTGTGACCAAATCGCATATTCACAGCGGATCGGCACATCGTCTTGCATCGCGTTGACAGTCTAAACTCGAGCAGGATCGGCGAGGTGATCGATAGAATGGTGGATATTTTACGGTAATGAATCACGCAACTTCGGTTGCACTCAAAAAACCAAGACCAGAGCAGGACGAGTATCTCCATTCGTGGACGTTTGGAATGTATGTGTGGGGAATGAGTAAGGGGTCAGCCCCTCAAGGGATAGGTGCCGGAAGACCGTGGGTGGAAGTTGATCATTTCAACGCATGTACGCTATTTTGTGTCGTCTGTGTTCACCCCAGCACCGCACAGGTTGACAGCCTCGGTCCAACAATAGCTTTAAATAAGATGACGTTTTATGAAGTGTTGGCATGTAATTTATATTACATGTTACTAAAGCAAATCTAAGTATTAATAGATTTGCTGGATACCAGAACAAAACAAGGAGGTAAAATAGTATGGAGAAGAGTAGAATGTTCGTGGCATTTGCTGCGATTTGCGTGGTGTTTGGCACCGCCGGGATGGTGAGTGCTCACCAGACGTGGGTGGAGATCGATGCTATGTGCATAGATCTCGACAGTACAGTCGATGTCAGACTGACCGAAGGGCATAACTTCATTCCAGAGGGTGCGCCACCCTTCGATGTATCAGCAGAACTGGTAGATCCTGCGGGAGCGATAACGCCTCTAAACAAGACCGATGAGGATGAACTCTACTGGCATTCCGGTTTCGATGCGGATCAGATTGGTTTGTACGCGATTCTGGGTCTTCACGTGGATGAAAGCTGGTGGAAGGTCTATACAGGACCAGGATCAAGACCGGATCGACCCGATTCCCTGTACACATACTTCCCAGGTGAGGTAAACTGGAGTGAGATCAACAAGACCAACTGGGCAGACGACTGGCATGTGGTGCGACATTACAAGCCGTACAAGTACAGCAAGGCATTTGTCAGTACGAACTGCAACTTCTCCGGAACGGATCGTGCTTTCGAGCAGCCGCTTGAGATCATTCCGCTCGATGATGTTGCAACAATCGGAACCGGTGACTTTGATTTCCAGGTACTGTGGAATGGGACACCGCTACCAAATGGTACCATAGCGATAACAGGTACCAAGGACAATGAGACCAAAGTAAGTGCAATATGCGATGGTGAAGGGAAGGCGACGCTGCCGCTTAATATCAGTTGTGACTGGCTGATAACAGCTAACGCAGCCGACGACTCCGCATACTGGGATGGTGAATACAATGTTACGCTACCACACGGAGCGAACTATACTGGTCCGGGAGGTTTCGTCGGCAATGATCACAGAGCAGCGTTGACCCTGCTGGAGATACGAGAATGCGATACCGTGACGATGCGCGCAGAGATAAGGTCAGGGATACGGTTCTCTGTAACACCCGCATACCTCGACTTTGGCAAACTTGATCCGGGCGATATAAGCGCTCCTGAAACTGTTGTAATACATAATATGTGGTCAAAAGACCTGAAAGCCACTGTGGAAGTTACCGACACGAATGGACTGTACACAGAAGGGCTCTACATAAACTCCTCTTTATGGAGCGAGTTTGAAACAGTAGTCCTGAAAGACGGCTATGCCTCGCCGAATGCTGAACTACGTGTTCCGGAAGATTTCACTGGGTCTGGTGAGATGGAAGGGACAATAATCTTCTGGGCAGAAGCTATATAACCAGGCTCTGCCCTTTTAATTTTTATATCATATTCAGAAAGCAGAGGCAGAAGATGAAATTAAAAACCGTTGGAATTGGGATAGTATCTCTACTCTGCTGCTTATTGATCTCCACGTCCTGCGTGCATGGTATAGGCATCGGTGTAAATCCTGCAAAGATAGAAGTTGAGATGGAAACCGGTGAAAACGTTCAGAGAAACATAACAGTCTCAAATCCCGAGAGTGCAGAGCTTGGATTCCAGGTATACATCGAAAATCAATCTATAGACTGGATAAAAATATCCGATCCGGAGTTTTCGCTGGAGCCGCATCAGAAGAAGCAGATAACCGTCCAGTTCACCCCAACCGCGGGTGAAGTAGGCGAATTCAATGCAAAAATATGTGTAGTCGCATTAAAACCAAGTGGCGGCTTTAATGTCGGAAGTGGTGTGAAGATTCCAGTGCACATAACCATTGAAAAATCAGCAACTCTATTTTATACAAATTCCTTATTTATTGTGTTGATAATATCGGGACTGCTTATAATTCTGCTATGCATTGGCCGATTGAGGAGATCGTGATTCAGGGGCGGTTTGTGATGATATTTCCAGAGTCTCATCCCTAAAACTGTCCGCAACACCGTGACGCATACTGATTGAAAATTCCATAAGTTAAAGAATTCTTAAAGCAGATGCCTGATTGGTGGATGGGGTAATAGTAAATAGGCACGTGTGCTGATTAGTCATGAGATTAAGTGACCCCCGAAGACGCCATCAACCTGCTCCGCGAAGCCGGCTGCTCGCCAGATGTCGTCGAGCACTGCCAGACGGTCGCAGAGTACGCCCGCGAGATTGCGGAGCAGTATAACAGCAGACACAACAGCGGGCATGATCGTCCGGCTGACATCGAACTGGTGACGATCGGTGCGCTGCTCCACGACATCGGGCGTGCACGATCCCACAGGGTCAAACATGTGGTGATCGGGGCAGAGATCGCACGGTCGTTCGGACTGGATGAGCGGATCGTGCGGATCATCGAACGGCATATCGGCGCAGGCATCCCGAAACACGAGGCAGCAAAGCTCGGGTTCCCGGAGAAGGATTACATACCAGAGACGATCGAGGAGATGATCGTTGCGCACGCTGACAATCTGGTGGACGGCACCACGCGGATCAGCATCGATGAGCGGATCAGAAGGATGAAGCGGCGTAGATTCAAGCGCAATGCGATCAGGCGGATGGTTAAACTGCACAACGCGGTGATGGAGTGAGCAGGAACGAACAGGAGCAAGCAATCATGTGGGACATCATATTAAACAAATTCAAGAAATATCCGGCGCAGGAGAAGGTCGTGCGTCTGCTGCTGAAACGCGGTTTTCAGGTCACCCCGGACGGCAAGGTGGTCTCAGGCGGCATAAAACTCCCGCACACACAGATCGCAAAGGAGACCTGCGTCGATCGCAGGGCAGTTGATGGGGCAGCCTCCATGATCGCACAGGACGACCTGCTGAGCACGATCTTCAAAAACATCCGCCCGATCTCGTCGTTGCGTGAGGTTGCGCCCGCTCTCGAACTCGGGGTGATCATCGTGACACCGGTGGATGCCACAGAGACCGGCATTCTTGCATCGGTGGCAGCCTGCGTGGCAGAACACGGAATCAGCATCATGCAGGCGATTGCGGATGATCCGAGGCTTGCTGATCGCCCGACACTGACCATCATAACCGACCGACAGATACCTGACGAGCTGGTCGGCGAGTTGCTGAAATGTGATGGCGTGAAGGGGATAAGCGTCTGCTGAAGCGTTTGATTGAAGAATCTTCTGGCATTTCGGTGTCGTTTG
>DAOVGO010000154.1 GCA_030672345.1 Methanosarcinales archaeon
GTAAACATGCTGAATACGCCGATGACGATGCACAGCATCGATACAAGCGCAGTCCCGATCGCAACACCTCTACCGGCATTGGCGATGTAGAGCACGTTTGCGCCAATCATCAGCCCGATGACTGTGAACACCAGCCCCGCGGCTCCAAAGAAGAATAGCGGTCTCTCCTCAGAGATCCATGAAAAGATCGTTCCGAGATTGCCAAATCCGTGCCTCCACGGACTTAGTGTCGATCCGTTCTCGACGTAAATCTCGGTCATCGGCGCTTCCATCGACTTTAATCCGTGCGCCTCTGCCAGACGTATCATCTCAGCCTCCACCGAAAACCCATTGCCCTTGAATTTCATCACCTCCATCGCACGCCTCGAAAGCACCCTGAATCCACATTCCGGATCGGAATAGTTGTTCTTTGTTATCGTACCCAGACTGGCTTTCAGCACGAACTGACCAAAAGGACGGATGAAAGGCTTCTTCCCCTTCTTTTTTGACTCTTTTAGCCTTCTTGACCCCAATACGAACTCGTATCCATCTTTTAGAACCGGTTTTAAGAGCGTCGGAATCTCATCGGGATCGTGCTGTCCGTCCGCATCCAGTAAGACGAGCACGTCTGCATCCCGCCTCATCGCCTCGTTTATCAATGTCCGAATCGCAGCCGTCTTCCCCTGATTGGTCTTGTGCCTTATCACGACCGCGCCAGCACGTTCTGAGAGTATTGCTGTGTTGTCAGTGCTCCCATCGTCCACAACAAGTGTTTCATCTACATAATCCTTTGTGGCGTGCACCACCCCACAGACCTGGTACTGTTTGTTATAAGCCGGTATCCCCGCAACTATTTTCATCCTAACACCCCTTCCCGAAGTATTTGCATTTGAGCAAGCGTCAGCACTATCTAAATGTCCTCGAGCGATATTCAAACTTTCCTATCCAGGATGCTTAAGCCCATGGGTCAAACTGCGGAGTTACGGCTAACAATAACAGCTGTCCCATAAAACCGGCGCAGAACAAAAAAATTATATTTTAAATATCATAAAAAATAAAAGGGGACCCCTACTCCCCTTTCACCTCGTCATAGAAACTCGTATCAAATAGATCCTCCGCAGTCAGCAGCCTGTCAACATATCCAAGCTCGTAGTCGACCTCTGCAAACTCAAGGGCACAGTCAAGCTCGATGTGCGGATCACTGATCCATCTGCCGTCCCACTGTTCGAAGGAATACAGGACTCTATCTGCATCAAAGCCTGTTTTTTCTGCAAATATCTCAGCAGATTCTTTCTGGTTCTCGATCAGATACTCAGTCGCCTTGATATGTATGCGTACGATCTCCCGAACCATATCCGGATGGTTCTTGATCAGTTCGTCGCTGACGAGCAGGCAGCAACATGCATGGTCCGGCCACATCTCACCCGAACTGGCAACGCTCCTGCCGTTACCATCGAGTTCGATGATTGCAGGTCCCGGATGCGGCAGAAATACGCCGTCCACTGCTTTTGCTGAAATTGCGGTCATCGCATCGCCAGGTCCCATCGGCACGATCTCAACATCATCGATGCTGACGTTGTTATCCATCAAGAATTTCTTGAGTACACCATCCTGAATCGATCCCGGCGGAAACGTTGCGATCTTAAGCCCGCGCAGATCGGCTGGCGAGGTGTAATTGTCTGCAATCTCCGGTCTGAGCACAAGGTCAGAGCCCTGCACCTGCACTCCTGCCACGATCTTCGCCTCAAGCCCCTGCGCGATCGCCGTGATCGGTGGTGCGACACCGACGTAAGCGATATCGAGGTGACCTGCCATCATGGACTGCATCTCAGGCGGACCTGATGGGAATGAATACTCAGTGACCTCTGTAATCCCGAACTTGGCGAGATCGTCTTTCCACCAGCCCTTATCCATCGCGACCATCTCTGCGATCTGGTGCGTGCTTGGCTGGTATCCGATGCGAAGATGCGTCATCTGCTCAGTTTCGGGTGCAACTTCCCCATCATCTGGCGTTTCATCAACACACCCGGAAAAAGCGGCGAGCATCAGCACCACCACCAGTATTGTCAGTATTTTCTTCATTGTAACCTCCTGTTCCTTAATATCTCAATATCCGGTCATCCGAGCCAGTTCCATGCTTGCCGATTTATCGGAGGTCCCTGGCTCAACGATGAATACTAAGTTGCCATTCGACCAGACATAGCCGTACCTGACGTCACCGTCCTCTACCGGCGGTCTGGTCCTGACCTCGGTTGCCTCATGCCCGTTGAAGTTCACTGTATCGAATCTGGAAACCGTCCGAGCAGGCGGTTTTTCAAACTTTGGCTGGTTCTTGTAGTTCTCAACAGCGTTTGCCGCATTCACCGAATCGGTACACTCGATGACGGTTACAGTCGTGTCGGTATGCTCACCTTCAGCAGAATAGATTCCCTGAACCGCGTCTGTTATCTCACCGACGCCCATGCTTCCGGAGACCATCGATGCGGCATCTTTTAGTACATCCATCGTCCCTTCGGTGTTCTTATCGATTACAGCTCTCAAAGTGAACGATTCCGGAAGATCATCTCTTGGAATCGCATCTGCTATGGCGGGCGGCGTTTCAGGTGTCGTGGTGGCAGTCGGTGTCGGCGTTTCCGTACCTGAATCATCAGGTATGATACATGCAGATGCGGCAATCGCCACAACCAATACCACTATTGGTAGTATGCTCTTCATAATTCAGCTTCCTTTGTCAATAATTCTCTCCTGAATGAGTTGAATAACGTCATCGTGATCGCTGATCTTCTCAAGTTCGCTCTCTCTGATCAGCACGGTGCCGTCGATGTGCGTGTGCCGACAGTTTCCTTTTACGATGTACAGCGATCTTGTGCCCGCAACGCAAGAGATACTACTCATCAGACGGGCATTTCTCACCATCGTCCGATTGTATGTGTTGAGCCCGGTCAGCAGCATGTTGTGCTCGTCATCGTCTGATATGGCGTTGAACGGCGCCTGCTTTGCAGGAAACACGATGAATCCAAGCGGCGTGAGCAGCAGCGAGACCTCGTTCTCACCATCCATTCGATCATCCGGCCGATCATCCATCTGATGATCTTTCTGATCATCTCTCCGGATCTGATCGTCCCTGGGTGATGAAAAGATCCTGACAGGACAGATCAACTCGGTATCAAGGATCTCTTCGAGACGGAGCGCCACATCGATCGATGCATCCATCCTCCCGTCCTCGTATTTGCTGATCGTTCTTCGCGATATCCCGAGTTTGGTTGCGAGTTCCCCGAGCGAAATCTTTCTTCCGGTGCGGATGCTGCGCAGCCGTTCGCCATCGATGCTGATGCACAGCCCGCCCCGCGCCGCATAAACCAGCGGCGGGACGCCTTCGATCAGGCAATCGTGCAGCGTGGCAGGATTGATCGAGGGAATGCCGTGTCTGAAGTATGTCACGCCGTCCTCGAGCATCCGGCTACGTGACTTGCTTCCGATGACAAGCGGCTTTCCGTTCAGACGATCGGACAGAGATCGCATCTCGTGCGCTGCTGCGGCATTCAGGCTGTCGATGTTTGAGAGCGTGCGGAGCAACAGCAGGATACGATTGTTCCGCGCAGCCAGATCAAAGCTCCTGGGGCGGGTATTACACCGATCCGAGAGCATGAATCCGGCTCTGGTCAAGATTTCGATAACTCGGAGCGTTAACAACTCTTTGTTCATCAGGATTTCGTATACCGCACCCTTGATATAAAGGTTTGCTGCTACTTTCGCAGCACATGGTGCGCGGGGTGATCTTGAAGTTGTTGATCTGAGGTCCGGTATCTGCCGCTCCCCCGGGTTTTCAGATATCCGCAAAACACATAAGTTCTGATTCGAGCGCCAGCGTCGGGGTGACAGTCCTGTTATTTGGGATGGTTTTATATAAAATGGGTGCAGGTTTGTTGTGTGTGGAACGCGAGAGAACTCCGCCATGACTGGTATGTGGCAACGCTTCTAACCGATTGCATGTATAGCATTGGAGTGTGCAAGCTGAACGCGAAAACGCGGGTGTGCAGGCTCCGTACTTAAGAGTCTGTCTCACAATTGATTTTGAAACACCCACGGAGCACCCCCACATCTCACAAATTTTCACCCGACAGAACAAAAACTGCATAATCAGATTATACCACACACATTTCATCAAAAATTCGCCATACCAGCTCTAATT
>DAOVGO010000086.1 GCA_030672345.1 Methanosarcinales archaeon
GTCTGATAGGTCGCAACCAAAACTTTCGCGTTTATCCGGGGGTTTTGCGTCGTTACAATCTGCACATCATCTCCGAAGGTGCTGTGGAGTTTTGCCATGCCCTGCGTCCGAAGTTCATCGCGGTCGCAGACAAACAGGACGCGTTTCAACTGCCCCGCCTCTGCCAGTTTGTAGAGAAGTTGCACGGCGATGATAGTCTTTCCGGTTCCTGTTGCCAGTGATAACAGCGCCCGTTTCTCTCCTCTGGCGATCTTTTCCAGCGTAGCACGGATAGCCGCGTCCTGGAAATAATATCGAGCCGACTCTCCGCCCTTGTAAGGCATGAACAATGGCTTTGCAGCTTTCGATTCGAGTTTGAAGCTGTTGATCTCTTCATATCGCTGCTTTAGCTCTTCAGGGGTGGGGAAACCCGATAAATACAAACTATCCTTTATCTGCCCGGTGTCCTTCCCATATTCGGCATAAAGATTCCCGTTGGTTGAAAACGCAAAAGGGACATTGAATTTTTTCATATAATCCTTTGCCTGCTGAATACCAAGAGACGGCAGCTTATCCTCGGATTTTGCCTCGATCACGGCAACAGCCAGAGGAGATTTACCTTCGACAGCAGGAATGCATAGAAGATAATCGGTCCGCCCTCTTCGTTTCACTGGCTTGCCGTCGATGATATCTGTGCCGCCGGGAGTCTTCTCCTCTCGAATCAGGGAATCAACCCAACCACGCTCATAGAGCGCAGGATTTATCAATTCTATCCGGGTCTGACGTTCATCTCTTGACATTACCCATGCCTCCTGTTTGCATATATCTCTAATCGCTCATATAAGTGTACGCTCAAGTCCCGTTTGCGACTATCAACGCACAACCAACCACGCCACACGAATAATCCGGAAACCGGGGTTTTGCCGCACCCCACTCACTCATACCTGAGCGCATCCACCGGATTCATCTTCGCAGCCGACCGGGCAGGCAGGAATCCTGCAAAAACCCCGATAGAAAACGAGAAGATGAGTGCAAATGCCGTAAGCTCCCACGAAATCCACGCATGAAGTAGACCGACCCCATCTCCCTTCCGATTATCTCCACCGCGAGCGCCATCCCGAAACCGAGTATGATCCCGATCAAACCTTTATATAAAATAGAATCACAAATAAATGCAATGTCTCCATTTATCGCATTTTTCGCAAGTATCGTTCTAATACACGTATTATCAGTCCGTATGCGGATACATCCGTTTCTTTCCCTGATTTCATCTGCTTTTGTTTACGGGATACTCTGCGGGATGGATTGGCATTCAATCATCGCACATATAACATCAGGTCTCGGAAGTATCTTCTCCGTACTCTGTATCGTTGTATTCTCTGGCGTTACCATTGCAGAGTTCTTGAAGAGGACAAATGGTATTGAAACGATCATAAATGACATTTTAAGAATCTTCAAGAGAAATTATTCCTTTATACCTATTTTTTCTGGGTATTTATTATCTATTCCCATCATGTGCTGCATAACAGCGTATGTTGTTTTAAATCCAGTCATTAAGGGTCTTGCACTGAAGGTAAATACATCAGAAAAGAAATTCCTATACATGCTCTCCATTGGAACGGTGATATCGTATAATCTGATATATCCATCACCGGTTATCCTTGTAATCACAGACACGCTTGACATTGATCCATTAGATACATTAACAGTGAGTATTCCCATATCTGTACTTCTTCTAGTTATTTCTTATTATTATATGCATACGAACATTGAAATCATACCAGAAAAAGTCCAATCATCACTCAGATCATCCACAGAAGCATGGAGTCCGATTTTAATCCCGATATCACTGATTTTACTTGGTCTTATTGCCGATAACCAGATTCTAAAGTTTCTTGGCGATGTCAATGTTGCCCTACTCGTGGGTGTATCGATCTCACTGATCATCGCAAATAGACGCCTATCTGCAGATGTGATAGGTGCTGCCCTGAAGAGTTCGTCAGGCAGAGCAGGCAGGATACTTCTCGATCTGTGTGGCGCAGGTGCGCTCGGTAATATCATCGCACACAGCGATTTTTCAAATGGCGTGCTTGGATTACTCGGCAGCAGTTCTGTTCCTGTTATGCTATTCCCATTTCTGGTTGCGATGTGTATTCAGACCGCACAGGGCTCAAGGGTTGTCACAGCCATCGTTACAGCAGGTATTGTGAAGGATCTTGCTTGCATGCAAACGGTGTTTATGATCTGCGCCGGAACATTCATCTTCTCTTATGTGAGCGACCCATATTTCTGGCTGGTCAAACAGGATTCGAGCATGAAAGAAAACCTGAAGTACTATACTCTACCGCTGGCACTGACCGGTGCTGTGGTTTTGGTGTGTGCCATTTTATTTCTATGAAACGGATCCCCGGGTAGCAATCTTACGGTAACTGATGCAAGAGATGGGGGCACAGCCTGAACCGCCCGAACCCCGGGTTACCGCACAGGTTACGGAAAGTCTTAATAAAAGCAGCACCGATTCAGAAATCGGTGAATCATGATGAAGAAAGAACTGATGGACATACTCGCCTGCCCGATCTGCAAAGGGGATCTGTTGCTGAATGCGACTGATATGAGTGACTCGGTTGACGAGGTTATCACTGGCACGCTCTACTGCGAGAAATGCGACGAGTACTACCCGATCGAGGACGGCATACCGAATATGCTCCCGCCAAATCTTCGTGATTGACATCTAACTATCATCGTGGTGTGGGAAGTATGAAACAGGCGAAACAGGAATTTCCGCAGCAAATTGTTCTGAACAGACGTAGGTTCAACTCCATCGAGTTTGAGAACCGGTGCGTCAAGCTGCAGATGGGTCGTGATCAGGATTATACGTTTCAGATCGGTGTTGTCAACCACGGGGAGCCGACAAGGATATATCTGACCGCAAGTCCTGAAATACAGGACAGCATCAGGTTTCTGCATAATGATTTCGTTGTAGCCACGAATGCGGTCGTGGACGTCGTCGCGCACATCCGGATGCGGGAGCGCGGCAGCATCTCAGTGACCGTGGGATACGGCTCGAATACCGGGAGCTTTGATGTCGATCTGGTCGCTGATGCGGTTCATGCGATCGAGGTCAATCCGAACCTCGGGATCCCTGGAAATCCGGAGAAGTACAGGCTGGCAACGCACACACCGATGCCGGTGGCGATGAAAGCCATTGGCGCGCTGATGCTCGTCTTCACGGTCCTGACGCTCGTCACAGACCTCGTGCCAGCAGTCATTGGCGCGGTTTCAGCGGCGCTGCTGCTGGCGATTGTCATCATGTACTTTCTGCTGCCCCATGTCAGATAACCAGAAGCGCATTAATCTTATATGGCATGTCTGCCAATTATTAGATTGGGAGGAGTGAATGGACGAATGGCAAGTTGACTTGAATATGCCCGACATCGGAGGCATGTTCACGATGGGGATGACCGGAATATGTTCCACATTGATAGGTATCGCAGAGATCGCGTACATGATGATGATCCTTACCACCGCATACGAGACGAACGGCAAGGACTGGCTTCGGGAACTGCTGTATGCGGAGGCGTACACCGAGGAGATCACGTATGTTCTCGTAGCATCGATCCTCCTTCTGGTATCGGCGATCATCTTTCTCATAACAACGAGTATTACGCTGATCGAGCTCTACATGATCAGGAAAGGGCGCAGTCCACACATAAAGACCGTATTTGCAATGTTCCTGCTCGGTCTGGTTCTATTATCGCTCACCATGGTATCGACAATCGTCATCAAGCAATACGGAGTCGAAATGTTCGGATTGGTACGGTAACCGGAGGGGTTTAGTTATGGCATCGACTATAAAAATAAAAGATTACATCTGGAAGCTCAGGGGGCATGACGGAGGTAATGGCAACAACGGGGGCAACGGAAGTAGCGGCAATGGTGGCGATACCGCCACGATAACGGGTGTGATAAAGGAAAAACCGCCTGAAAATCTCGAAGAGGTAAAGAGAGAACTGAGTGAACTGACAAAGGTAAAGTCAAAGGCTTGCAGGGTACTTTACCCGGTCACTGCGATTGTCGGACAGGAACAGATGAAACGCGCACTGATCCTGAATGCGATCAACCCGTCGATCGGCGGCGTGCTGATCCGCGGTCAGAAAGGCACCGCAAAATCGACTGCTGTGCGCGGATTGACAGAGGTTCTTCCTGAGATTGAGTTCGTGCAAGGGTGCAAATTCAATTGCGACCCTGCAAATCCTGACAAATTCTGCTGGGAATGTACTGATCGGCTCGAAAGCGGCAGGATCACGACCGACCGCCGCATGACGCGAGTGATCGATCTGCCGGTCGGCGCAACCGAAGATCGTGTGGTCGGGAGTCTCGATATCGAAAAGGCGATAAAAAGCGGTTTACAGTCGTTTGAGCCCGGGATACTCGCAGAGGCGAACCGGGGCATCCTGTACGTGGATGAGATTAACCTGCTCGATGACTATGTGGTGGATGCGCTGCTGGACGCCGCTGCCATGGGCATCAACACGGTCGAGCGGGAAGGCATCAGCATCAGCCACCCGGCGCAGTTCATCATCGTCGGCAGCATGAACCCTGAGGAGGGCGAACTCCGCCCGCAGCTGCTTGACCGGATCGCGCTGCAGGTCGAGGTCGAGGGCATTCCTGATATCGAGCAGCGTGTGGAGATCGTTACAAGGCAGGACAAGTTCCTGCGAGACCCTGAGGCGTTCAAACAGGCGTATGCATCGGATCAGGAGCGCCTGCGGTCAAAGATCGTGCAGGCGCAGCGTCTGCTGCCAAATGTCAAGATGCCGCACGAACTGCTGCGCACCATTGCAAGGATCTGCATCGAGTTTCGGGTGGACGGACACCGCGCCGACATCATGATCGACCGGACAGCGCGGACGAATGCCGCCTACGAGGGGCGCGATCAGGTGATCGTCGATGACATCATCGAGGCATCCGAACTGGTGCTCCCGCACAGGATGCGAAAGCGTCCGTTCGAGGATGAGGAGTTCAACAGGGACCGGCTGCGGGATGTGGTCAGAGGGTAAGGGGTTATAGCGCCCCTGGTTCTTATTTTATCGGTCGTCCTGTATCTATTAGCTTACATGGTCTTTGTCACACGGTCGTATGTCGATTTTGTATTCCGCATTTGTGTGATTCGCGTCATTCTCCTCATTTGTGTTTTTGATGCCGGTTTAAGCAAAACCGGAGCGGTTTCACTGTAAAATACAATCCTGACCCGACGCCACACCGGTTGACTGCCATATAGTCCCGCCAACCTTTATAACGGATGCACCCCTTGCTTTTGTTATGGCTCGATCTAAGAGCGGGATTGCAAACGTCGCCATCTTCCTTATACTGGTGTTCATCCTGTCGATCTCAGAGATAGTCCGTCTCGTCACTGATTACTGGTGGTTCGACGCTCTTGGCTTCTCCCGGATCTTCATGGTCAGCTTGACCGCGAAACTGGTCTTATTCGCAGTTTCGGCGTCGTTTTTCCTCATCTTTCTGCTCGGTAACCTCTGGATATCCTCAAAAGCAAACCCATCCAGGTCGGAGGTCCCCTCAAAGTTAAAGATCGTGATTGCTCTGGTCTTATCGTTCTTTGTCGGGCTTGCAAGCTCGCAGAACTGGTTTGTGGTGCTACAGTACCTGAATCAGGAAACATTTAGTTTACAGGACCCGATCTTCCAGAAGAATGTCGCTTTCTACGTATTCTCGCTGCCGTTCATCCATGCGGTCCGGAGCTTCCTGATGGCTTGTGTGGTACTCACCATCATCATGGTGCTTCTGGACTACATGCAGTCGTTTATCATCCGCATGTTTAAGCAGGCGCAGGTTTCCACGTCAGTGGGCGAAGGTCCGATCTACGATGTCAGTTTCCAGTCGGCGATCGCAGGCATGAAACGGAATGCGCTTGCGCATATAGCCGTTCTCGGATCGTTCTTCTTCATCCTCCTTGCCGCGAACCACTATCTTGCCAGATTCTCCATAATGTACTCAGAAAAAGGGATCGTGGTGGGAGCTGGCTACACCGATGTCGCCATATACCTTCCGATCACCAAGATACTGGTGATACTTGCGTTAATCGTTGCCCTGTTGTTTTATGTCTGGATATTCTTCATTTCAGGCAGGCAGGATCGGAGGAAGAGCAGCATATTGGTTTATGCAGTGGTTTTTTACCTGCTGGTCTCATTCATTGGTCCAACGGTGATTCCCGGAATCGTACAGACTTACAAAGTCTCGCCAAATGAGATAAGTCTGGAAGAGCCCTATATCGAGAACAACATCAGGTTTACAAAGATCGCTTATGGGCTTGCCGATGTGGAGGAGAAAACATTCAGGGCTGAGATGAATCTGACCCCCGAAGTGCTGGCAAACTCACAGGAAACGATGGACAACGTCCGAATTCTCGATTTGAGACCGCTCGTACAGACATACAAGCAAATGCAGGAAATAAGGTTGTATTATGACCTTTCAGGTATCGACATCGACCGGTACGAGATCGACGGAAGATACACCGAGGTGATGTTAGCTCCAAGAGAGATGGATCAGGACCAGATCGTGTCAAAGACGTGGGTAAACCTCCATACGGTCTACACACACGGATTTGGTGTGGTGATGAGCCCTGTAAATAGCGTTACAAGGGAAGGGCTGCCCAACTATCTGATAAAAGATATTCCTCCGACGTACACCGTAGATGAACCAAAACTACAGATCGAAAAGCCACAAATATACTATGGAGAGCG
>DAOVGO010000127.1 GCA_030672345.1 Methanosarcinales archaeon
CTTGATAAATGCAATAACACGATGATACTCTATGGCAAGAAGCCGACGACCGGCATATATGTCATCGAGCCGGATGTCTCGCACGGCTATAAGGATGTAAAGCTGACTTCGGTGAGATAAACGATTTTTTCACAAAAAATCGAGTAAAAACTGCCCTTCGGGTGGGGCTGGTGATAGACTTTTTCATATCGCGTAAAAACTGCCCTTCCCGGGTCGGAGACCAGTTTTTGATCAAACTTTTGTGAAAAGTTTGCGAGTAAGAAATGCCCTCACCGGGTTGGAAGTCAGTTTTTGATCAAACTTTTGCGAAAAGTTTGCGAGTAAAGACCGGCATCTAACCCGGAGGGCAGTTTTTGATCAAACTTTTGTGAAAAGTTTGGTGAAAAGTTTGCGAGTGAGAAATGCCCTTCGGGCGGGGGCTGGCGATATACTTGTTCATAAATGAAAATGGTGCGCAGAGTGACTGGACGTTATGGTGTATATCCCATAAAAAGCTCCTGCGTCATCAGATAACCTCATATCCCGTTCACGTCATAAAAGCCATCATGCACAGGGTTATCGACGAGATACTGGCATCCACCCGGCAACGGGTCCGACGCATCAACGCAGCGGGTGTGGGCAGGGGCGTGGGTGTGGGCACGGATGCGGACGTGCCGGCACCGATCGAGCACCGGGACATTATCCGGCTGATACGGTCCCGCAAGCATGAAAACCGAATTCCAGTGATTGCTGAGGTGAAACCCGGATCCCCAACCACAGGGAATCGCAATATCACCCCTGATGACGCATCAAGAATTGCGCGGGAGATGGAGGCAGCAGGAGCAGTGGCAAACTCCGTTCTGACCGAGCCGGATTTCTTCTTTGGGAGCATGGAGAATCTTTCTGCGGTTCGAGCCTCGGTCAAAATTCCGGTACTGAGAAAAGACTTCATAATCGATGAGAAACAGATATACGAAACCGAAAGCGACCTGATTCTCTTGATTGCCGGCATACTCAGGGGTAAGCTTGAACGATTTATCGATTTGTCGATTACGCGTGGGCTTGAGCCGCTCGTTGAGGTGCATAACGAAACCGAACTTACGAACGCGCTTGACACAAAGACGAAGATCATAGGCATCAATAACAGGGACTTAAACACGTTGAAAGTCGACTTATCAACGACAGAGCATCTAACACCGCTGATACCGGCTGACCGGATCATCGTCAGCGAGAGCGGGATTAAAAACGCATCAGATGCGGTCCGTCTGGTCGATGCAGGAGCAGATGCGATTCTTGTCGGGACTGCGATCATGGATGCGCCGTTTGAACGGACAAAGGCGCTGGTCGATGCGCTTCATGCGCTTTAGTTCGCTGTTGGTTCGCATCAGCTCGCCGGGAGCCGGAATATATGGTGGGACGCTACCCAAATCAACATCTTCAAAATCATCACGACACTGTGGCGACGTGACAACTCTTGCGCAGGGAAATATTAAAATACAATACAAGCCCACCTATCTTACCGGCGGGCCCGTAGCTTAGCCAGGTGGAGCGCACGGCTGATAACCGTGAGGTCCTGCGTTCGAATCGCAGCGGGCCCATCCATGCCACCGGAACCGTCCCAATTTGTGTCGCGCTTCGGTGGCTTTAAATGGCATCCGTACAAACGGACGACTGTGCCGTGGTAGCTCAGTCTGGGAGAGCGCTGCCCTGAAGAGGCAGTTGTCCCCGGTTCAAATCCGGGTCACGGCATCCACATGCGCGCCGGTAGTGTAGCGGTTATCACCGGGCGTTGCCAACGCTCGAACTCGGGTTCGATTCCCGACCGGCGCATGGTTTAATAGTATCGTTAGCATAATCTGGGGTATGGGTGATATTCTGCGCAAAGCACGCCTTTCCACGCAGCCAGCCGATGTTCTTGCGTTCACGTCCTCGATCGATGTCGATGAGTGGATATTCGAGTCAGATCTTACCGTTGATCATGCGCACCTGGTGATGCTGACAGAAGAAGGCATCATCACAGGTGAAGTCTGTTCTCTGATACTATCCGCACTCGATACGATACAGGACGGCGGTATCGCCGCGCTGCCGTCAGAGGAGGACGTACATGCAGCGATTGAGTCAAAGCTCATCGGTATGGTCGGCGAGGATGTGGGCGGGCGCATGCACACCGGGCGCAGCCGCAACGACGAGGTTGCCACATGCCTCAGGCTCAGGCTGCGCGATGAGTTGCTGCGCATGATTGCAGAGCTAACAGGTCTCAGAAAAGTCCTGATCACGCACGCAAAGATGCACACCGAAACGCTGATGCCCGGATTTACACACACGCAACATGCTCAGCCGACCACGCTTGCGCACCACCTGCTTGCTCACGCAGGCGCGCTTGCGCGTGATTCTGACCGGCTGGCTGATGCGTACGTCCGCACGAACCTAAGTCCGCTTGGTGCAGCCGCGTTTGCTGGCACCGGCTTTCAGGTGAACCGGGCGCGGACATGCGAGCTGCTCGGGTTTGACGGCGTAATCGAGAACTCGATGGATGCGGTGAGTGCACGCGACTTTATGATCGAGTCTGCCTCGGCGTTTGCAAACCTCATGACCGATCTCAGCCGCATCGCAACAGAACTGATCCTCTGGTCGTCATCCGAATTCGATTTCATAACCATCGATGACAGATATGCCTCCACATCCTCAATCATGCCGCAGAAGAAGAATCCGGATGTTGCAGAGCTGATACGGGGGAAAACGGGCAGCGCGATTGCTGCTCTGGTCGGCATACTCACCATCACAAAGGCACTTCCGCAGAGTTATAACCGGGACCTGCAGGAGGTGACCCCCCACCTGTGGAGCGCGGCTGCATGTACGCTTGCAAGCGTCCGCATGGCTGCCGGCATGATCGATACCATGACTGTGCACAAGGAGAACCTTGCGCAGCAGGCGACTGCCGGGTTTGCCATGGCGACCGAACTTGCTGACACGCTGGTGCGGAGATGCGGAATTTCATTCAGGACGGCGCACCAGATCGTTGGCACGCTTGCGCGGATGGACGCGGCTCCATCGCTTAAAACGATCGACGAGATCGGGTTGTCGATGGCAGGCAGACGGCTGAGCGATTCAGGTCTCGACGAGCAGGCGATATCAGATGCGCTCGATCCGGTGTTAGAAATACGCTCGCGTGTCAGCGGCGGTCCCGCACCTGACGACGTGGCACGGGTGATCACCATCTTTGAAAAGGAGCTGCAAAAAGACTTAATTGCGCTGGACGTGCGCTGCAAGCGGGTGAACGACGCGATGAAGATGCTCGATCATGAGGTTGAGGTGCACAGGCGCAAGCGATGAGATATTTTAATTTGGCATGAAAATGCCCTGGACTGGTCTGCTAACATCCATCTCGAATTGCATCTTTCTCAAGAACTGCATCAGAATCAGCCTCAAGAATGCCCGAAAGTCGGCTTCCGACAATTTTTGTGGATTCAGAGGTACTATAAGTTCCAAAACATTAATAGATGATGGAAGCTCTTATATTACAAGTGCAGCCATGCAATAATTCTGCCGTGTCAAACTTTTTTGCTGCACGAGAAAAAATTTTTTCCGCCGGAAAAATGTTCTGCTGGTTAAGAATAAGTACATGGTAAATGTAACTTCAACCCGCTAACCCTGCTATAACGCAGGCGCAAAAAACCGTAACTAGCGGCGAGGCCCAATGAAACAAGTTCCAACAGGCATACCTGGACTGGATCAGATACTGGATCAGGGATTCACACGCCCGTCAACCGTGCTGATCGCTGGCACGGCAGGCACGGGCAAGACCACGTTTGCAGTACAATCCATGTTCGCTGCGGCTAAGGCTGACGAAACATGCCTCTATTTCTCTGCGATATCCGAACCGATCGCGATGCTCAGCGGATACATGTCCAGATTCACATTCTATGACCCATCGATGTATGAGAGCGAGAAGATCATCTACTTCGACCTGAGTCGCGAGATCATGAAGAACAAGGCTTACGATCTGGTGGAGATCATCACCGAGAATGTCGAGGCGATCCAGCCGGACCGCATCGCAATCGATCCGATCACGACGATGGATCTACCACTGACTGATAACGAGCGCAGACGGTTCTATTTCGACCTCTTCGTCGGAATGAAGGGCTGGAATTCACTTGTGCTGGTCACTGGTGAATTCACAGAACAAAGTCTGCAGACGACCCCGATCAGCTATGTTGCTGATTCGATCATACATCTGTCAAACGAATTGAAGAAAGGATGCCGCGTGCGGTATCTCGATGTGGTGAAGATGCGGGGACAGTCTTATGCAAGCGGTAAGCATGTGTACCGGATCACCGATGACGGCATCGTCACATATCCGACGCCTCCGCTTGTTGAGGGCGTGGTTGTTGCGCCGCGCAAACGTGTAAGCACAGGCGTCGCAGGACTCGATGAGATGCTGGGTGGCGGACTCATCAGCGGGACGACCTCGCTGCTTACAGGTCCGAGTGGTACAGGCAAAACCACATCAGGTATGCAGTTCATCCTTGATGGTGCGCGCAAGGGAGATCCCGGGTTGATCGTCTCGTTTGAGGAGAGCGCGGCACAACTGCGAAGAAACGTATCGTCCTTCGGATGGGATCTTGGTGAGCTTGAGGAGAAGGACCTGTTACACATCCTGTATCCATCCAATGGAGATGTGTATTCGGGCGAGAGCCTGCTTTCGATACGGGACTGTGTTGAGAAATTCGAAGTGAAGAGGGTCCTTGTCGATTCGATCAACGGATTTGCCGATATGTCGCCTGACGAGGACGGTGATGAGTATGTTCGTAAGACATCCAGATATCTCAAATCGAACAACATCACCACGGTCTTTGTCAATGAGACCAGAGATCTTCTCGGTTCGAAACAGATCACCGAGGACGGCGCCTCGTATATGATGGATGCCGTGATCATGCTCAGGTACGTGGAGATCGAGTCAGAACTGCGCAGGGCAATATCAGTGCTCAAGATACGCGGAAGCGCGCACGATATAGGTATCCACGAGGTCAAGATCGCCAGCGAAGGGCTGACCGTCATGACCGATGAGACTTCTTTCGAGCGATATGAAGACATATTCAGCGGAGCACCGAGATTAGCTAGAACAAAGGCATTTGTCAAGGCGTTTGGTGACGGGTGATGAATAGTATGGCAGATATGGGAAACATTCTCCTTGCATATTCCTTGATTCTCGCGTCTGTCATAATCCTGTTCATGTTTGCGATCGGCAGGTTATATCAATTGAATTTCGGTAGGAAAACCTATTATAAATGGTTTCTGATACCGGCAGCATTGTTTATGATATGTGTAGGGATGTGTGCGCTTGGTTGTGACGGACATGCAGTTGGTTTTGTCGGAGCAGTAACGTTGCTGGTACTTACCGCTATACTATACCAGATCATGATGAGGGTTGAAAAATGATTGACACCATTCTATGGGCGGCGACGCTCGTATCGATTATGTTTGTGTTCTACACACTTGCGCAATTCAGTGCGAAACTCGGTGAAGCACTGCATCTGAGATCATACTATGTATTGTACTACGTTGCCATACTGTTGCTCTTTGTAAGCATTCAACTGGACTTACTTCGTGCGACACCATGCACTCGCGCTTGTGTACCTGCGTATAATTCCGAGTTGACAGGGTTGATCACAGCGATCGGGATGACCATCGGCACGGTAACTACGATCAAGTACTGGGGCTGGCTTTTCAGAGCACAAAAGTAGGGCAATCTGCCATGCGACTCCAATTCAAGTTGATCATCCTCTTTCTCTCGGTCTCGATCGTGCCGTTTGGCATCATCGGGTATTATACGTACACCCTTTCCACCGAATCGATGGAGGATCATGCTTTCGTGCATCTGACCTCAGTGGCGCACACAAGAGCCGATTACCTTGATTCGTGGTTTGTGTACATGCAGGACAACGCAGAGGTCGTCGCAGGCGCGCCATCGGTGGTCTGGAACCTTGGGGTGATGGAGACTGCCAACTCGTCGAGTATCGAATACCAGCAGGCAAAGGAAGCCATCGAGGCGTTTGAGGATCTTGCGATGGAGGGATATGCCACGTTCGACGAGATACTCGTGCTTGACAGCGGCGGCACCATTGTTGCGTCCACCAATAAAAACGTCGTCGGAGAGAATCGATCCTCGCGTGAATACTATCGCGAAGGGTTACATGCCGCCCACATGACCAGTGCATACACCTCTCCGACACTCAATGTACCAACGATGCTGGTGTCTGCTCCGGTGCGCTCTGGCAACAGAACCATCGGCGTGGTGGTCTGCAGGACCAACTTCGACCTGCTCCATACAACCATACACGACCGCAAGGGGCTTGGAAAGACCGGCAGGGCTTTCCTGATCGATAGTAACGGTTATCTTGTCAGCGGTTTGCCGGATGATGCAAAGACGATACCTATTATCATGAATACCAGTGAGGATTACTGCGGCATCGACACCAGCAACGGGAAAGAGGTGATCGTCTCCCGCGTCTGGATGCCTGATCAGAAATGGTACATGATCGTTGAACAGGATCGCGACGAGGTGTTATATTCCCTTAACGTACTGATCGAACGGGCGATCGCGGTCACAATCGGTGTTATTGTGTTAATCGGCATATTCTCCATATTCACCACCCGGCAGATCACAAAACCGATCGAACGGCTGCACGAGGGCGCAGAGGCTGTGGCAGCAGGTAATTATTCGACGCAGGTTCCTGTGATAACAGACGATGAGATCGGAGCGCTGACCAGACGGTTCAATGAAATGGCATCCGAACTGGATGAAACGCACAGGAAACTGCATGGTAAGATAGCTATTGCCAATCGAGATCTTGAAAACCAGAAAAGTACGCTTGAGAGCATACTTCGGAGCATACCAGACTGCGTCTTCGTAATCGATACCGATTTCAGGATAACCATGGCAAATCAGGCTTGCAAGGATCTCACAGGCATATCAGAAGCGGATATTATCGGAAAGCTCTGTTATGAGGTATTCTCAAGCGATGCATGCGAACCGCAGTGCCGGCTTCGTGAATCTGCAGGTGATCATGGCGGCAGTGTATGCTGGGAGATGTATATCACCGATAAGGATGGCAGAAGCGTTTCGATCATGACCTGTGGTGCGCCGCTGCACGGTGCTGACGGGACGATCACCGGCTATGTCGAGGTGCTGCGTGATGTCACCCGGATGAAGAACGTGACCGAAGAATTGCGAAGAGCAAATGTGGAACTGGAGCTTGCAAACAAGGAACTGACAAAACTCGATGAACTCAAGACGAACTTTTTAAACATCGCATCCCATGAACTGCGAACCCCGCTTACATCGATTATGGGATTCACCGAGTTCGTGGCTGACGGAATGCTCGGAGAACTGAACGTCAGGCAAAAAGACGCTCTTTCAAAAGTCCTCTCAAACAGCGATCGGCTGGCACGGTTGATCAACAACATACTCGACATATCATTAATACAGGCAGGCGGGCTGGAGCTGAACATCGCCGAACTGGATTTATCAGAACTGATCAGGAATATCGCGGCAGATACGGGGCTGCTCGCCGAGAAGAAGGACATCTCGTACAACATCAATATTCCGGACCGCATCGTCATCGAGGGGGACTGCGACCGTCTGGAGCAGGTCATCGTGAATCTGCTCAACAATGCGATCAAATTCACGCCGGACAGAGGCAGTGTATCGATCACCGGGGTCGTTGACGGCGATTGGATCAGGATTGCCATCAGCGATACCGGCATCGGCATCGCACCTGAGGATCTGCCGCACGTCTTTGAGAAGTTCTGGCAGGTCGAGAAGAGCAAGGGCATGGGTCTCGGTCTTGCGATTGTGGCAAACATCATCCATAAACACGGTGGCGCTGTCCGGGCTTCGAGCGAGGCAGGCGCCGGCAGCACGTTTGCATTCAAGCTGCCAAAGAGGGTGCCACATCGCCCGGATGGGGCAGATAGTTTGTAATATGGGTTTTGCAAATGTCCGCGAATCCAAGATGCCACAAAAAGATGCAGTGGTCAATCTGACCATGAACACACAGCGACCGATGCTCATACAACATGATCACCAACAGGAGGATTTTTGTTCTTTGCGCGTAACTACTCAGGTACCTAAACCAATATCGGGGGACTTCGCTATGTAGGAACTACCCGAGACATGGGGCATAATGCAACCAAACAGGGAATTTAACCGCAGAGTACGCAGAGGGGCGCGGAGGGGGGATAAATAGTTAAATGCTCTGCGTTCCTCTGCGCCCTCCGCGGTTATTTTTCTTGCCAGAAAGTACAGGATCGCAATCAGGAGGCCGATCAGTATACCTGAGTAGTTACCTTTGCGCCATTGCGTCCTCGCGTCTTTGCGTTCTCTTATCCAATTTAACGCAAGGGCGCAAAGGCGAGAGAGACGCGAAGAGTATTGCCA
>DAOVGO010000102.1 GCA_030672345.1 Methanosarcinales archaeon
GGGTCTGGACAATCTGACCACTGAGCAGAGTCATATCAAATGGGTATGGAACGATCCAACGGACGCCGACTTCGCAAAGGTGATGATCTACCTAAACGGAGCATTCGAGGCAAACGTTTCGATGGGCGCCCAGAACTACAATGCAACCGGGCTTGATCCTGACACTGAATATACCATCAGCACGCACACGGTCGATGAACCTGGGAACGTCAATCAGACATGGATGAATGATACTGTAAGGACAAAGCCAGCCCCCCAGCTTCACCACATCAACGTGACACCGACCTCAGGGACGATGATCATCACCGAATCCATGAATTTCACTGCCACGGGATTTGATCAGAATAATGCGGAGATATCCGGTCTCGTATTTACATGGAATCGCAGTGATGCATACATCGAAAACTTCACCACGATAAACGATACTACTGTGAACTTCACAGCCGAGCATGTGGGGATAACCTACATAACCGCAAAGAACGGCGGTGTGACAAGCGAGCAAGTACAGGTGACCGTGAACGATGCAACAAACAGCATGAATGCAACTGGCATAAAGGTCTTCGCGACGACGTCTGGCGATGCAAGCGTAACTGGCGAATTCGACAACAATCTGACCGGATGGATTAATATAACTGCCATCGGAAACGCCACATCCTCGGCTGAGGTCAATCAATCCGATCCACGCTACGGTCTTGGGTCTGGTGACAAGGTTGTGAGCGGCGTCATCATTAACGTGGGTGGTGACAGTAACATTCGCAGTGAACTGGCAGCAGGAAACGGCACGATCCGCATCTGGATATGCTACGACGAAACGACGCTCGCTGCAATGGGTATCGATGCAAGCACTCTTGCTATATGGAAGTACGACAACACCACAGGAGAGTGGAAGAAGCAGCCCAGTACCATATCCAAAACATGCGTCTACGCTGACGTGAATCACCTCTGCACCTTCGGGCTAGTTGGTTCGAAGGCGATTGGCAGCAGCAACGATGGCACCAGCACATATCAGTCAAACGGTGGAGGGGGCGGTGGCGGAGGCGGTGGTGCTTCAGGCGAAGCTTATGCAAACATCGCGCTGCGTGAGCGCGTCGAGCGGCAGATCATGAAGAACAGGTTCGTAACCTACCGGTTCGTCAAACCCGGCACCGACATCACGTTTGTGAACTTCACCGCCATGAACAACTACGGCTCTGTTGCAACGGTGGTTGAGACCCTGCACAACACATCCACGCTCGTCGCGGCTGCTCCGCCCGGAACCGTGTACAAAAATATCAATCTGTGGGTCGGATCGGCAGGATTTGCAACCGAAAAGAATATGGAGAACGTTACAGTCTCATTCAGGGTTAACAGATCGTGGATCGATGAAAACAGCGTGTCTATCTCAACGATTCGGTTACATGGGTACAACAAATCCGGTAAAACGTGGGCGCCGCTTCCCGTAGAGATAACCGGCAAAGATGAGTTGGATATTCATTTCAAGTCGAAAACCACGATATTCAACCAGCTTGCGATAACCTGCCCGGCACCCGTGTCGAATCCAAGGTCTGCCCCGATGTCAACAGCATCACTCGCCGGAACCGGCACACAGGTCCCTGAAGAGGCATCGCCCGCACCGTTTAATGCAACATCGTCGCAGACAGGGACTGGAACGGAGGCGCCTGCAGCATCTGCCAGCAGTTCATCGATACCGGGTCCGGGCGTCGTGGCTGTTGTGGTGGCTGTTGGCTCTGCGGCGTGGCTTGCATGGAAGAAAAGGAGAAGATGAGTTGTTTGTGTACTGGTCAGTCGGATGCGCAACACCGCGAAAGACGTGAAGGCAGCGTTTTTTGTACTTCGCGACAACCATATTATACGGGACATCGGTAAGAAAAAACCACCGTCGTCACGTGCGACAAGAAGCTACATGAGCGAGTAATCGCTTCCTCCTTAGTCTACAGAGGGACGCGGAGGATTAATTTAAAAATTCTGCGTTCCTCTGTGGTTATACTCAGCACCGACATAAACTGCGATTTTTATGGGCATGGTCAGGTGTCATATGGAGTCTTTAGACAAATCCCGGGTTATGCAAAAAAACCTTAATCTGTGTTCATCTGTGTTAATCAGTGGCTGATAAGGGTTTTTAGACACAGATTAACACGGAATTACACCGATTTTACTTTTTCAGCATTTTTATTGGCGGAATAAAGCCAATAGTTACCTGCAAACAAGAACTTAGGTATTTACCAACGCGACGGTTTCAGAGCTTTGAAAAGCTCGGGGTTATGGCGGTGTGAAGTATAATTTCCTACAAAAAAATAAGCAACAGTCACGATGTTCGAATCGACAATCACCTCGGAACCACGCGCAACACCATAAGGCATGACCGTCCAGATGCACCCCACACGTTTTTATGGCACATACGGTCACGGATTTCGTGATCGCGATGATCCACGAGCTCTGAGCTCTGGAAGGATTTTTTCATGCTTTACCGATAATGACGCCCGCAGACGGTCTCACCGCGCCCTGTATTGCTCTCTTGTCTTTTCGAAGAATGAATGATCCCCTTCATATCTCTCGACCAGCCATTCAACAAATTCTTCGCTGTACTGAGCCGGCGCAAATTTTGATTTGTAGTAGAATTGGGGTTTTGATTCGTCTATCCGGTAAATTCTGCGGACACACAGGGTGTCATACGCAGTTATCCGTTTTTTGCCGCTTAACCGTTCATTGACATGGTGTACTACCTCCTTCTGGATATACGGATATGCGCGATCAGGTACTGCTGCCCCATAATCGGATTGGTTGGGCATACGCGCCGTGCCGTTCATGGTTGCTGTCGGCTGAGTAACATGCCCGGCAGGCGTTTTGACAGCCCTTCTGATACCGCTAAACCACGATCGATGGAGCCTTTCCAGTTCTCTTCCGACGACCTTCGTCATATCGCTGGAATTTCCGGGCTCGCTCCTTGCACCGTGCCTGAAATACACGGCACCGCTTTTAAACGCTGTCTGCTGCCCCTCGCCGCCCACATCATCGATATCATACGTGCCGGGTTTGATAAAGACCATTGGAACCGAAACGCTTTCAATCAGCAGCGCTGCTATCCTGTGTCCCCCTTTATTGAGCTCTGTGATCTTAAACCCGGAGAACCGCTCTCCGGTGTATGCTGCGATCCGGTCTGTCAGCACAGTCGGGTCGATCCCGAGCACAGGCGTGACATCGTATCCTGATGGCGTGCCATCGTCTTCGATACCGATCAAAATGATTCCTCCGCCGGAATTAGTCATTGCCACAATGTTTTTTACGATCTCACACCAATCTTTCTGAGAATCGATGTCAAATTTATCTTTGAAGTCGATATATGCTGTTTTTACTTCCATTCTGATCAAACCCCCTGATATCCCCCTGATATTTACCTGATATTTAGCTTATACATCTACCAGCCGTTGTATCAGTTCCGCACCCTCCTCCGATGCGAAGATCGGTAGATTCCAGTTCTGCACGATCTTTCTCCGGTTCGCGGTCACCTCGACTCCCCGCACCGGATCGTATCCGCACTTCGCATACTCGTCCCTGTGCACCATGACGCCTCTCCTGTGCCACGCAGGCACCTTGTCAAGGTTGATGCCATGCCGGAACAGCATTTCATGAACATCGCACGAGCGCATGCCCAACATCCTTGATGCTGCATCTCTGCCAGATAATCCGGTCGAGCGCAGCGTATAATGCCCGTAGCTGTTGATGCAGTTCCGCCATGCCTCTGACTGCCGCCAGATCAGATACCCGGTGATCTGGTGCGGATGCAGCGGTATTGCCCGCCCGTCGAATGCGATCGGGGATATATCCAATGACCTGGTGATCACGCTGGTTATGTGGCTCGATATGACTGAAACGAGCTTCTCGATTCTGCCATTGAAGGGAAGTACCTGATCCGTGAGAAGGATGTTGATTTCGTCTGAGAATGTATATGCAATCACCGGATGCAACCCGCTTTGATGCGCAAGTGACTCTGCAGCACCTGCCATGGCAGATGCAAATCGATGGTCGAATGGCTTTTCAAATCCGTGCCTGTGCAGCAAATTCTTAAACCCCCTGCCATCAACACGGATTATAACTGGCGGTATTGCCCTCAGATCGGCATATATCTCACAATTCTCAAAATCACTCCTCTGCATCCTTCTTTGTCAATTTGTTGACCTGCTTCACGATGACGACATCGCCAATCGCAAGCACCCATCGATACGGCAGAATAACCCCCTCACGATTCACATCGAACATTTCGCGGTTGATTTTGGTGAGCGCAAGACCAGTCACCTTCCTATCAGCCGCCTCGATCACGATGTCATTCACATTCCCCACGTACCGCCCCTTATCAGTATAGACGTTGAGTCCAAACAGCGATGTTAGTTCTGCGTACATTCAAATCCCTCATACGTATTGGTATGTATGATACAGATTGGACTAAAAAGGATATATACTTTATTGTATGGTGGCTGCCAATAAGAAAGTGACACAATCATGAAAACCTCTGTCCGGATCGGAAAGGTTATGGGGATACCAATTAAACTCCACATTTCCTTTTTACTCGTCCTCGTATTGTTTCCAATCATTTTTTCGAGGGAATCCCTCACTGGATTTGCCGATGTGGAATCGGTTCCGCTCAGATACGCATTATCACTGAGCTTAACCCTCCTTCTGTTCCTGTGCGTGGCGCTGCACGAGCTCGGGCACTCATGGGTTGCAAGAAGATACGGAACCACCATAAGAAGCATCACATTGATTATTTTCGGCGGTATCGCCGCAATGGATGACATCCCACGCGACCCTGATGCGGAACTGCGCATATCGTTAGCCGGACCCGGCGTATCGCTTATGATTGGGGTGCTCTGCGCCATCATGTATCTCATACTTCATAACATAGCGCAGGCATCACAGACATCCGTGATTTCGGACGTTTCCCATCTTTTATGGTCGCTTGCAGTCATCAATATCATGTTATTTGCTTTCAATCTGATTCCTGCCTTCCCAATGGACGGCGGGCGTGTGGTTCGTGCGTGGTATGCCCAGCACATGCCATACCTTCGTGCGACCAGAAAGGCAGCGCACATCGGAAAGATGATCGCCATCGTGATGGGTGTATTCGCATTCGCAATGGTCGTATTCGGGTTCGTTGAATCCATCTGGCTGCTATTCATCGCTTTCTTCATCTATATCGGTGCGTCAGAGGAAGAGAAGTTCACAGAGGCGTCGGTGACCCTCGAAGGCATCAAGGTCAGCGATCTCATGACCCGGGAGATCGCTTATGTGACTGACGATACAACCATTCTGAAACTCCTCCAGGTGATGTTTGGAAAGAAACATCTTGTTTACCCTGTGATCGACCGGTTCACCAGAGAGGTTGTTGGAATGGTGGCATTTACCGATATCCAGTCGGTTCCGATGGACAAGCACAATGTGGTGCTGGTGCGCGATGTGATGGCGACGGATATCATCTCGATTTCAGGAGGCGCCGATGCCATAGATGCGCTCAAGATGATGTCCATACACAAAATCGGGCATCTACTGGTGAAGAATGGGGGCAAGGTCACTGGTATTCTGTCCAGAACCGACCTGACACGATCCATCGAGGTGCTTGGCTACGGTGAACGATAAAATGCCCGATGAAATGCCCTGCGATGTGGTCATCGTCCGTTATGACGAGATTGCCTTGAAAAGCCCACCTGTGAGGGGGCGGTTTGAGAAGATGCTTGTCAACCGCATCAAAACAGCACTCTCGTGGCACAATGTTCCGTATTCAGGGATCACGAGGGAATGGGGCAGGATCTTTGTGCATACAGACGATCTGCGCGGCGCAGATGTGGTTGCACGTGTATTTGGCACGGCATCGACGAGTCCTGCGGTTACGATCGGCGCAACGATCGATGATGCGGCAGAGACCGCCGCGCAAATCGGCAGAGATCTGGTCAGAGACGGTGAATCATTCGCGATCCGCGCATCGCGGTCAGGCATTCACGATTTTACATCGATCGATCTTGGAAGGGTCTGCGGAGATGCGGTCTCAAGATGCGTCCCGCATCCAAGAGTCGATCTCACGCATCCTGACCGGGAAATATTCGTTGATATGCGGCAGAATCATGCTTACATCTATACAAAGCGTGTTGCCGGCGTCGGCGGGCTTCCTTACGGCAGTCAGGGGAAGATGATCGCGCTGATGTCAGGCGGGATCGATTCGCCGGTCGCCGCGTGGCTGATGATGAAACGCGGGGTCGAGGTCATCCCGTTGTACTACGATCTTGAGGAGTTTGGAGACCCGGTATCGGCAGAACTCGCCAGAGAGAACATAAACAGACTGAAGAGCTGGTCTTATGTCGGTATGAAGGCATACACGGTTCCTTATGGCTCGTGTCTGCGCGCGATTCGGGAACACTGCGATCTGCGTACGATCTGCGTGGTCTGCAGGCGGATGATGTACCGAATCGGGATGGTGGTTGCAGAGCGGGAGAACGCATGCGGCATCATCACAGGATCGTCGCTCGGGCAGGTCGCATCCCAGACCGCAATGAACATGTTTGCAGAGATGCACGGGTTTGATATGCCGATCTATCATCCGCTGATCGGGCTTGATAAACGGGAAATTATAGAGCGTGCGATCAAGATCGGCACATTTCCCCGGAAGAGTCCGGGGGCAGAGTGCGCGGCTGTTCCGGATCGTCCCGGGACTGCTGTGTCTCGTTATAGGGTAGCAGAGAGCGAGAAACTGCTCGATGTTGCAGGCATCGTGTCTGATGCGGTATCTGGTCTGCGTGTTCTGAGGGTGTCCTGACGCTGGAGCCACTCAAGCGTGTACAATAAATCTGCCATACAAACACCAACATCAATTCCATCTACGTGCGTCTGCCTACATCCCAGAAACACATCAATACCAGACTACCACTGCCAGAATCGTGATGATCTTCGCAATCATGCTGGAAAGGTAATGGATCGCCGTAATCGTTACTCCGAATTTGCCGAATAGCGAGACATACATTGAAAAACTGTATTTAACATAGATCATCGTTATAACAACCATGCTCCCAACAAGAAGCGTTAGAATCGCCTGTTTTTCGGTGACGACCCCCTCCAGCAGCAGCGTATGCATCGTTGCATAGCCGGCAGTGAAGTGCATGAACTGTGCGACCAGCGTGTAGATAACCTCGCCTGGCAGACCCAGAAGGTTCAGGACCGGCGCGAATGCTCCCGCGATGTAAACGCCTGCGCCAAGATCGAGCAACGCCCCAATTACGAGCATGGAGACGATCAGGATCGGAACAATCTTCCTGAGCGTCGGATACGCCTGTTTTATCCCGATCGTGATGGTTCGCCGGTTAAATTCGATCGATTCATGCTTTGACAGATTTCCATCTTCGATAGCGCACTCTGTCTTCGGAAGCATGATTCTTGAGACGATCAACGCGCCAGCCGTCTGTATGAAGGCAGAGAAGAGCGTGAGCCCGACATAGATTCCGCCGACCGCGGGTCCGAGCAGCACGATCGCGATCGGGGCATGTATCCTGAAGAGCGATTCGCCGACCACGACCGGAAACGTGCTCATCACGATGGTCAGCACGGTCTCTGCCCTGCCAACCTCGCCCCTGTTGTAGAATTCGGCAAGCATCGACTTCCCGCCGGTCGAACTCATGATGCAGGTGAGGAGCGATGTCACCGACCCGTGCGACAGGTTCGATATCTTGCAGAACCCTGCTGTGAACGTCCTGAATCTGGCAAGGATGTTGGTCTCAACGATGATGCTTGCAAGCACCACACCTGCCACGATCAGTCCGATCGTCCGTAGCAGGCTTACAGCGCCGATCATTGCACTATTGCACCCCCTGCTGGGTGATCAGGAACTCACAGGAGACGCCCTCTGGTCTTGACCGGTGCTTCCGGATGGTTGCCCGGCGCCTGCCTGTGCCGAGATGCTCGAGCCTGATGATCGCCTTTGAGAGGTGCTCGACCATGGTTCCACCAACGGCGCACAATTCGTCCGAATCGATGTCTGTGTAGACCTGATTGGTGATCACGACCACAATATCGTACTTTCGTGCGATCCTGTGCAGATGCGCAACCTGATTTGCAAGCACCCGGCGCAGCGACACATTATCCCCATTATCGAGCGCAAGCCGGTAGAACGTGGTGGCAGAGTCCAGCACAATGAGTCCCACGTTCTCTTTTACGATCTTATCGAGTTCTTTTATGGAAGAGTACTGCTGATCAAGGCTTATCGGCTCATATACGATTACGTCCTTTGCAATGACCGACGCGTCGCTGCCCGCGATCTGTTCGAACCGTTCCGGGGAAAATCCCTCAGAATCGATGAACACAACCTTCTTTCCACTCTTCACGCACTCTATGATCAGTTGAAGGCATATATTCGTCTTACCGGTTCCAGGAGCACCGAACAGTTGTGTTACCACACCATTCTCAAATCCGCCGCCGAGCAGATCATCAATAACTTCGCATCCTGATGTAAGGCGTGTAATCCTGATGGTTCGCACCACCTATCTCTTTTTGCCAAAAAGCTGCTTCACGTATTCTTCAAACAGTTCGATGTATATGTAAGGAATTATAAACACCAGCGCAATCAGAAGAATCAGGAGCGTCACTGGCTCGTACCATTCACCAAACCATTCCGGATGCTCTGCAAATATCTGTTCGAAATTGCTGGACATGATATAAATATGGTTTTGATCGGGTATTAATCAATCCCACCGCTCATACAGTTCATGCTCGATGCCGATCAGATCCAGTATCCGTCCGACGATGATATCGATCACATCATCGATGGTCTCTGGCTTCTGGTAGAACCCGGGACATGCCGGAAGGATCACCGCACCGGCGCGTTTTGCACGCAACATATTCTCGATATGGATCAGGCTAAGAGGAGTCTCCCTCGGGACTAAAATCAGTTTCCTGCCCTCTTTGAGGCAGACATCAGCAGTCCGTGTGATCAGAGTGTCTGATATGCCGTTTGCCACGCTCGCAAGTGTTTTCATGCTGCACGGCACGATCACCATGCCACTGAAGAGATGTGATCCGCTTGCAACCGGGGCTGTGAAATCGTATTCGCCCAGAACGCTGGTTGCAAGCGCTTCAACCGTCCGAACATCGATCCCTGATTCGATCTCGATGATCTGACGTGCTGCGCTTGTGAGGATCAGATACGTATCCGCTCTGCCCTGCAAAACCTCTAAAAGGCGTATTCCGTACGATACACCTGATGCGCCCGTGATCCCGATCACAAGTTTCATGCATCGGTATTCTGGTGGGGGGACTGTAAAGTTATCGAGAAAACTTTTCACAAAAGTTTTATCAAAAACTGCCCTTCGGGTGGGGTTTGCTTTTATACTTTCCTATACGTCGAGCGAACCTGGAAAAGCCGGAACTTCGATCCGGACGGGAGTGCTATGAAACGCATAACATAAGATACAGGAGCCCTGATAACAGGGTATGACTTCCAGACGTGGAAAATTATATATCGTCGGCATCGGTCCCGGGCATCCCGATCTGATGACCGTCGCCGCGCAGAAAGCGATCGCAGCATCGCGCTACATCGTCGGCAACGCCACATACCTTGACCAGATCAGATCGCTGCTTGCGGATCAGGAGATCATAACCAGCAGCATGGGAAAGGAGATCGCCAGAGCCAGAGAGGCGCTGGAGCTGGCATCGGACGAAAACATCGTATCCATTATAAGCGGGGGCGATGCCGGAATCTATGGAATGGCAGGGATCGTGCTGGAAATCGCAGATAAAACAGATGCGGATGTCGAGATAGAGGTGGTTCCCGGAGTGACAGCGGCAAGCGCGGCAGCAAGCATTCTCGGATCTCCGATCACAGGTGATTTTGCGGTTATCAGTCTGAGTGACCTGCTGACGCCGTGGGATGCTATCGAACGTCGGCTCTCGAGCGCAGCAGCCTCTGACTTCGTGATCGCTCTGTACAATCCAAAGAGCAGGGACCGGAATACCAACTTTGGCAGATCCATCGAGATCATCAGAAAGCACAGGCAGGGATCGGTTCCGGTTGGGATCGTCAAAGACGCCTTTCGGAGAGGCGAGAGCGCGGTTTTAACCACGCTTGAGGATGTTCTCGATTTCGACGACTTTGTTGACATGCACGCCATCATAATCATCGGCAACAGTGAGTCGAAACTCAGCGGGAGCCGGATCATAACGCCAAGGGGCTATCACAGAAAGTATGAGTACTGAATAGCGCATCTGATCGTTCTCAATTCGGTGTTCGGTGATCGTCTGCCGCAACCTACCCGGGAATGTGTTCCTATCGCCACCCAAACCAGCCCGGATCGGCAGCAACCAATAAGTATCATGCTGCAACAGATCACATATCCAAAGGAATCACCATGTCGATAAATTACGGA